>JANLWZ010000159.1:0-3971 GCA_031364865.1 Elusimicrobiota bacterium | reverse complement strand
CCCTCAGCAAGGATGTGCAGAAGGCGAAGAAAGAAGTCGAAGAGACGATGAAGCAGGAGCAGGTCCAGGGAGAGGTCAAACTGGACAAAGACGGCATGAAGATCACCCTGGAGGAGCAAGGGGACAATGTTTTCTTTAATTCAGGGTCAGCGGATGTGTCTCCGCGCATGAAAGAGATCATGGAAAAAATTGGTCCATCGCTCATGGCACTTGTCAAAGCAGATCACCAGGTCGTGGTCGAAGGTCACACCGATAACGTTCCCATCAATAGTTCCAAATTTCCATCCAACTGGGAGCTTTCCACGGCCCGCGCGACCAGCGTCGTGCAGTACATGATCAAAGGCATGAAATTTCCGCCCGATCACCTCGGCGCGATCGGGTATGGCCAATTTCAACCCATCGTCCCCAACGATTCCGAAGAAAATCGTTCCAAAAACCGTCGCGTCGTCTTTTTCATCAAAAACAAGCCGCCCAAGGTCGACAAAAAGGAAGAAGGCGGTAAAAAGAAGGAAGAAGCCAAAGCCGCCGCTGAAAAGCCGGCCGAAGGTGCCGTCGAAGCGGAAGCCGAAGAAGAAGAAACGGGCTCGGAAGAGCCTTCCGCCGAAGAAGCCATCCCCACCCCAGCAACACCCGTCCCCACCTCTGAATAAGTCCGCTAGCGCGGACGGTATAGAGGGGACGGTCCCGACTATATGGTCGCCCTGCGACCTATCGAGAAGACGGGACCGCTGCTGAGTAGCAATCATCTACAAATAGAGCCAATTCTCAGTCCTACAAATTAATCTCCGCGTAACATTCGGCTAGTAGTCTTTATAGCGTATGCACGCACGCCGATCGACAGCTTTGTTCTTGTCCCTCATGTTAGGAGTCGACGCCCATGTCGCCTTTGCTGACATCACTCCTTCTCTGCAGATCTCGAAATACCCCGCGGTCGGCTTTAACACGCAAGCATTGAGTGCACCGCTAGCCGCCGGCACGCATCGCACCCTGGGACGTATTACTTATCAAGTCCGCCAGTCCGCTACCATGGCGGCTGCGGGCGTGACGGGAATCGCGGGGCTGTATCACCTTTCGCAGATGTCATGGAATGACTTGCGTCCCATGGCATTTTGGCTGAACGCGGCGCTCGCCGTCGCGGTAGTCGGAATCGTTAAAATCGATGACGCGAAGTGGGAGCCTATGGGGGATGACGCCGTCCACGCTCACAATCTCGCCGTGCTTGTTCACGCCTACAAGCACGGGTACCTCTCGGCCCAGGAAGACGGGATTAAGTACGTAACCATCAAGGGCGCGGTGGATGAAGGTGGGAAAATTATAGCGACCGACCCCTCCCATGCCCCGACCGATCCCATCTTCGCAGGTCTCTACACGCCTTTCACTATGCAGCTTTATGCGGAACTCCCGGATAGCGATTTTGGAAAGCTTCCGGGCGGCAACACGCTGTACGGTCGATTGCTTGCGAACGCAAACGAGGACCTTCCTCCTAAAGCACGAGAAATGCTCGAGCGCTTTGAGCCTCCATACTTCACCTCTATCGCCCGCAACGTTATTCGAATCGTCAGTTATCTGCTAGCGGTGGCCGGTGCTGGAAGAATGCTGACGCTGCCGGAGACCTACGAAATGGGATTTATCTACTTTGGAGAGAACCCCCAGCTGTTGAACGCTTTCATATTGCAAATGAGTTTCATGGGGCAGGATCCGATCATCGAAAAAATGACCCACGAGATCCGACAGCTCAATCCGAATATTGCCCGCGAACTGGCGCTTTACTATGCCCGGATGAATCGTGCCATCGAGCTCTTTTACGCGCCTATTCATGAGAGCAGGAGCGTCCTGCTGCCTGGTTTCTTCGAACGGCATATAAAACTGCATCACGATTTAGACGATGGATATCAGGCGCGCGCCGACGGCCTGCAGCGGATTCGTGAGGCAGTCGCTGCAGCGGCGCAAGGCGTTGAAGTAGCCCTGACGCATCTTCACATGATGGCCCAGCTGGCGAGCTCCACCCATCTGCCGCAGGATCTCGTCATGGATCTTTTCGACAGTGCAGAAATGGATGTTCGCCTTAGTTTCCAACAAGATAAAGAGAAAGGTATGAATGCGGTCAGCGTATGGGCGCATATGTTCCACAATCTGGCTTTCAGTGATTCCACGCTCACCCTCGGCAGCTCGCTCCCTTTGCTCCTTCGGGCGGCCTGATTTTTAGTAAAATCCCATCCGTTGCCCTCAGGTCCTCAGGTTTTCAGTACCCCCTGATTCGACAAGCAACCTAATAAGAACTTAATAAGGAGACATTTATGGCTACAAAATACGTCTATTTCTTTGGCGCAGGTAAGGCCGACGGTAAAGGCACGATGAAAGATTTGTTGGGCGGCAAAGGCGCAGGCCTTGCCGAGATGACGAACACCGGTGTTCCGGTCCCTGCCGGCTTCACCATTACGACCGACGTCTGCCGCTTCTACTACGCGAATAAGCAGAAGCTCCCCAAGGAGCTCGATGGCCA
Source organism: Elusimicrobiota bacterium (assembly GCA_031364865.1). GTDB lineage: Bacteria > Elusimicrobiota > Elusimicrobia > 2-01-FULL-59-12 > 2-01-FULL-59-12 > JANLWZ01. The sequence continues at coordinate 1,468 of JANLWZ010000159.1, read as the reverse complement.
GCAGAGACAGGCCATGGATAAGCTGCAGAAGATCATGAAAAAGGGCTTTGGGGACCCGAAGAACCCGCTGCTCGTCTCCGTGCGCTCGGGCGCGAAGTTCTCCATGCCGGGCATGATGGACACGATTTTGAACCTCGGCATCTCCGAAGCCGTCGCCGAAGGCCTCACCAAGCTCACCGGCAACCCTCGCTTTGCCTGGGACGCTTACCGCCGCTTCATCCAGATGTACGGCAACGTGGTGGGCGGAATCGAAAAGTCGGAATTTGAACATGTCCTGGAAGGCCAGAAGAACCGCAGAGGCGTGAAACTCGACACCGACCTGGACGTCAACGATTTAAAAGAAATGGTGAAAGGTTATCTTTCGCTCTATCAAAAGCATGCGGGCGAAGAGTTTCCTCAAGACCCCTGGAAGCAGCTCGAGGGCGCGCGCAACGCGGTCTTCAAATCCTGGAACAACCCCCGCGCTATTTATTACCGCAAGCAGAACAAGATTGCCGATGAACTCGGCACCGCCGTCACCGTTCAATCCATGGTGTTCGGCAATATGGGCAATGACTCCGCGACCGGCGTCGGCTTCACCCGCAACCCATCCACCGGCGTCAAAGAGTTTTACGGCGAGTACCTGACGAACGCCCAGGGCGAAGACGTCGTGGCCGGTATCCGTACCCCACGCCCCATCGTCCACCTCGGCGAAGACATCCCCGCCGCCTACAAAGAACTTCGCGCTATCACGGCGAAGCTCGAGAAAAAGTACCGCGACGTTCAGGATTTCGAGTTCACCATCGAAAAGGGCCGCCTGTTCATGCTCCAGACCCGAACGGGTAAGCGTACCGCCCCTGCGGCCATTAAAATTGCCGTCGACATGGTGAAAGAAAAGCTCATTTCTAAGGAAGAAGCCCTCATGCGCGTCGAACCCGAAGCGCTGGATCAGCTTCTCCATCCCGTCATCGACCCGAAAGCGAACCTGAAGGTTATCGCGAAGGGTCTTGCCGCCTCACCCGGCGCCGCCACCGGCCGCGCCGTGTTTGACGCTGACACCGCCGCTGAACGCGGAACGTCGGAGCCCGTCATCCTTATTCGCCAGGAGACCAATCCTGACGACATTCACGGTATGGACGCGGCCAAAGGAATTCTCACGGCACGCGGCGGTATGACCTCGCACGCGGCCGTCGTGGCTCGCGGCATGGGCCGACCGTGCGTTGCTGGCTGCGAAGAGATCAAAGTTTCTGAAGTGGACAAAACGTTCCGCATCAACGGCACAACCGTGAAAGAAAATGACTGGGTCACGATCGATGGATCCACCGGTCGCGTGATCTTAGGCCAGGTGCCGCTCATCGAACCTGAGATCTCCGGCGAATTCGGAATCTTTATGGGTTGGGCGGATGCGCTTCGTACGCTCAAAGTTCGTGCCAACGCCGACATTCCGCGCGACGCCAACGCCGCCCGCCGCTTCGGCGCCGAGGGCATC
>JANLWZ010000145.1:0-11288 GCA_031364865.1 Elusimicrobiota bacterium | reverse complement strand
GGTGGATATTGGAGACCGACGTCTCTTTGTTTTAGGTCCGAAACAAGTCCCGAATCATCCCATTCTTATCATGGCGATGCTTCACAGGGTCTATGGCGAGACTGACCCAAGGCAGAATAACTTTATCTATGACGCGATTATGGAGCAGCTTGGACCCGAGCGCGGCCGAGCCTATCTTCAATCCACACTCGATCAAATGGAAGCGATGTCGCCTGAATCCATGGCGACCTATATTGATAGACATGCGAGGAATTATTTCCTCAGGCTCAACTATTCAAGAGAGAATCACGAGCCTTTGATTCGTTTCGTAGATCAAATCCAGAGCGCACTAAGCGACTATTTGAAAATGGATGGTACGGTGCCTGTCACCAGGCTCGAAAATAACGCACCGGCCGTGCCAGATTCGGCCGGACAGTCCGCCCCACCGACTAGTAACACGCCGACGGTGATAGTCACCGCTAGCACTTGGCAACTCAATTTAATCCGGCGGGCCATGATGACCTATGGTATGTCGCCTGACGATATTGAACGGCAGGTCCAGGAACTAACACAACTTTCACGGTCTGAATTTTCAAAGCGGTTTAACAGATTCACCCTTACTCTCATAGGAACCGGTTTGTTCTGGAGTCTTTCCGCCTTCACAACCATTAAATTTATCGGCCTTATGCTGGAGCTTCCTCAACCATCCAATTTCGCTTTATGGGCCGTCGGCCTGATGGCGGCGGCCGTTGCATCCACGGTGAATCATGAAACCGGCCATTGGATCATGGCTCGTGCCGCAGGGATTCGGGCAATCAAATGGTTCGGACCATCATGGAAAGATCGGCGTGCCGGTGGTGTTTCCGTACCCATGGAGGGCAGAACTCCGGGGTCGAGCCTTGCCATCAGTCTTGGTGGACCGGTTGCAAGTTTTATGGCCGGACTTATCGGTTTGATGATGACCGTATCCACGCCCATGAACCTCTCACCCTTCATGCATGGTTTCATCTTCCTATTTGTTCTCCATTCGTTATTTACGCCTTTGGAGAACCTGTTGCCCTGGATCAAAAAATCTGATGGGAATAACGCACTTCGTGATGCTCTATGGGCACTGACGGACACGTTGCCGTCCCCCGCATCCAACCCTGTGACAGCATCCGCTCCTGCGGTGACAGGCACCGCACCTACTCCCGCCGCGCCGACGCCGCAGGCAGATGGTCAACCAAAAACTTCAGATCAATTGACCCATGAGAGCACACGCGCTGAGGGGAAAGCGGCCGCCGAAATGAGGAAACAGCAGTTGCTCAAAGTCTTTGGAGACAAGCAAAGACAAAAAGCCAAAGCCAGGCTCGAGAAGTGGACGCGAACGAAAGAACTCGCTGATATCGAGAAGGCCATCCGGGATAAGAGGCTGAGCAGACAGGAACTCGAGTACCGCTACCTGCTTGCGCCCGATTCAATTCTGTCGCCCGCCAGTGATATTCAGGAGCCGCTGAGTGAGCAGGAAGGTCTGGACCTTTGGATCCAGGAGTTCTACGCACCGCGCGCCGAATGGAAAGAATTTGAAACTCATGAATCCGCCGAGGCTTTTGCCGAGGCGCACGTCACCCCTCGACATTCAGAAAGGGACACAGCGCGGCTGACAGATGGGGCGCGCAACATCGCCCAGGCTCATCTGTCTACTCTGGCGCGAGCGGCCCAGAGCAGGCCCGCCACAGCCCTACGACCTGCGATCAGCGCAAACGCCGCCGCCCACCGCGCACACAACACGGAGAACCGCTTCGGAAGAAGCGTTCTCACGGAGAGTAATCCAATGGATGCTGGCAGGCCCGTTATATTGATTGCCGAAGACGAGGATGGCATCCGTGAACTTCTGATCCAAGTCTTGAAGCGCAAAGGATATGAAGTGGTCGCCTTCGATGATGGCGCTCCGGCTCTTCAATACATTAAGGAAGGCCATCGTGTGGATCTTCTCATGAGCGACATTAATATGCCTGTGATGAGAGGTCCCGATCTTGTCCGTAACGCGAAAGCTTTGAGGCCAGAACTTCCGGTGATTGCCATGAGTGCTGCCGACAAAGAGGAGAGAGACGCATTCAGGAGGGATGAATACCCAGAAATCGCGATGCTGGACAAACCTTTTGCATTGAAAGGTGTATTAGCCGTTGTTCAAAGCTTGCTTCCGCAGTCCGCTGATCGCCCGTCTCCCGCCCCGCCGGCCGCCGGAAAAGCAGGAAATGCTTTTCCTTCCGGGCCTCGCACCGAACGCCGCCATCATAAGGAGTTCGAAAACGTTTTCGAGAATGACGGCATGCCAGGGCAGCGCCGCAGCGCCAGGCCCGGCTCAGGGAGTCGCGCCTCCAATTCCCTGGGAACCAGGAGGCCCATCGTTCTCGTCCCTGCTATTACCCCAAAAACGATTCAGTTGGGAACACTTTCGGAAATCACCGACATTTACTGGCTGCTCCAATCGAATTTGGGTGATCGCCATGGCATGGATATCGTTTTGGTCGTTCCCGATAAAATACTCGACGAAGAAATCGCAGAGATAAGGCGGTTGTCCGGAGAAAACACACTCATCCTCAAACGCCAAGCGGCGCGCGCGCTCCCGACAGACAAGGTTATCGCCATCGTGGAGTCGGCCTGGGCGGAAGTCCCGGACTTGCAGAGAGATTTTCAAGGCGCACGAATTTACCAGATTGAGAAACCTTCATTAAAAACCGAGGCAAGACCTCCAAACCATTTCACTCCTTCCGTTCGAAAAGAAGGCCGGTGGATGTTTTCTCCGCTCCTTGATTCTGTCATGGAGAGATTCGGTGCTGAGCCCTCGATGGTTCAAAAAGAAAAAGGGCGGTTGCTGCACGAGATAGAAAAAGCCATTGTGCAGAGGGGTAAAACGTCAGCGAATCTGGATGTGGAATTTTTGGAGAAGAGGACCTTTGGCATTGGCTATCCCGAAACATCAAGTGCGCTCATGGGACTCTTAGGACTGCTGGGTTCTGCGGTGCATAAAAATCCTCAGGCCTATCCTCGGGGAATCACGTACGCGTATGTTCTCCATTACCCCAGCGGGTATTTCTCTTCGAGGCCGCCGATACTGCCTCATCGGCCACAGATAGAGCAATTGAACGATGAAATGAATGGCTGGGGACCCGGAAGCCCGCGCATCCTCATCGCCGATGCGGCTGATCCCAGCCAGTACCTTTACCCGCGCACGACCGAAGTCCAGGTCTATGTCAAAAAGCATGAGGTCCGTTCCACCGACATTATCCTCGTGCCTGCCCCGCCTCTGGCGAAGAAGGACTTTTTATCGGCGGCACTCGTGGCGGGTTTGCAGGAAGAGGATGGATGGATCCCCAATTTAATGACAGGCTATGGATCGTTTGTGGACGCGGCTGCCATCCAGGTTGCCACGGGACTCCCAGCTCTTCATGACGGCTTCGTCGGCCATCTTCAGGACATGTCGATGCCGCGTATTCTCGATTTTGCCTTGGAAAAGGAATGGACTGAACTGCTGGTCTATACGCTCGAAAAATATTTGTTGAAGTGGGACGTTGCTGTATCCCGAAAGAATCTTCAAAAAGATTTCGCTGAGTTCAGTCCATTCTTTCAAGCCTCTGCCAAGCGCGGGCTACGTATCGAAGTTTACCGCCGGTTCCGAAATCAAAAGGGACTTGATCGCATTCTCATCAATGCCCTGAAAAAGGATCTGCTGCCAGGTTCTCCAGACAAAAGAGTACAGGACTTTGAAGCAGCGATTCGGGCTGGTGATTTAGGTGAAGCACAGCGATTACACGACCTGATTTTGCCAGACCAAAAGGTGCAGGCGGCGGTGCGAGCTCATGTCAAAAGTAGTTTTGAAGCAGCACTCCTCAAAGCTGGTGAGTCTGACAATTCTCGAGTTTCAGACGATGGCGATCACGATGACGGCCCCAGAGTCGGTTTATCTCAAACACTCCATCCCAAAACGCCCGGTCGATCTGCCTCTAGAAAACCCTTCAGCCTCAAGCAGCATGGGGGCCTAACGTTGCCATGGACCTACAGGATGGGCGCGCTTTATTACGCCTTACAGCCTTGGAAGCTGCGGCAAGCACAAAAATTGCTTGCGTCATGGGGTGAACCGGATACCAAGCAGCGGGCGATCGAGGTATTTTTTGCTCCTTGGTACGAGCGCCCGACATTCGCGCGGGCGGATACGCCGGACAAGCAGAACGATCTTGTCCAAAAACATGGAAATGTCAGTTTTGATCAGTATGTCTCGCGCATGGCAGGCACACGGAAAATTCTTCAGGCAGCTCAAGACGCTTTCGATGCGGCCGTCAAAGGCTCTCTGTTAGGAGCTTCGGACGCTATTGGCGACATGGCGGAGTGGATCCACATGGGGCTCGCTAATGACGTCGCAGAGCACGCCGTGCGGCAGGCGTTCGGAATGGCGAAAGAAAAAGTCGGAGCCACCTATGTGGATGCAACGCCAGAAGACAGGCCTCGTGCTGTTGCCGCCGCTGCCAATGAGGCTGTGCATTTCCTCTTTAACCTTACGCATCCACGCGAGCCGATCACTCTTGCGGATCATCAGGAGCCTCCGATTCCAACAGCTATTCAAGTGGCCGTGCAGCCGTCGGCGTTCGTCCCCCATAAGCGAGGGACCATTGTGGTCGCGGAAGACAACGAACCGGTGCGTGTGTTTGTCGCCGAACTTCTTCAAAACACGGGTCTTGAGGTGAAAGCTTTTGACAACGGCGCGGCTGCCTGGAGCTATTTCGAACAAGGCGGCGAGGCAGATTTGCTGGTGACCGATATTGAAATGCCTGGCATCCAAGGGGATGAACTTGCCCAGAAGGTTAGGGCTAAGAAACCTGAAATTGCCATCATTGCCACCAGTGGAGACCATAAGGACGTGATGGATTCTTTAAAGAACGTGGTGGCAGGTATTCTCACCCTGGATAAACCATTTGAGACGAACGAATTTTTGGCTGCTGTCAGGCGCATGACGGCTCCGCATCAATTGGAGAGATTTATCCAAGCGACGCGCCAAGGTCGTTATCAGCAGGGGGCGCTCGTGGATCTGCGCGACCTTCCATCGGACAAAGAGGTTATTTTTGTCGGGGATGTGCACGCTCAGCTGGACAATGTGAAACGCATTCTCAACAGCAACGACAATCTCGGGAAAATTCAGCGTGGCGAAGCCGTCATTATCTTCCTGGGAGACCTCGTCCACCGGGAAGATGAAGGCAAGTTGGCGGAGTTTGACACTTCGATTGAAACCATGGATTTTATGATGGAGCTTAAAATGCAGAACCCACATCATGTCTATCTGCTTTTGGGAGACCATGACATTCTGAGCGCCGGTCTGACCAAAAAAGGCGTGATGCAATTTGCAATGTACAAAGCGTATCTCAAACAGAAATTCGGAAAAGAATATGTTGAGAAATATCGCTCTCTGATCGAAGCAAGTCCCATCATGGCGATCGGTAAAGGTTTCCTGGCGACGCATGCCGGGCCGATCAAAGAGGCGAGCCTTGACGACATTCGCAACGCTCGCCCCAAAGATGGAACGATGGAGGAGCAGGATCCGGTCGTATGGGATGCGATTTGGAACCGACACAGTGGTGCGAAGCAGGGATTTGATGAGGAAGACATCGCACGCATTACTCAGGCCGTTGAACAACCGGATGCGATGCTGTGGACTGGCCATTGGTTGCACGGCGACGACGCATGGCACGAAAAGTGGAGCGACAGACATACTCTTCTCTTTGCAGGCAACATTCACGGAAAAGTCGGCTATGGGGTTATGCGCGATGGCGTCGATTCGCTCGTGGACCTTGCACCGGACTCGCCGGATGTCGCCACACAGCATGTCATTGGGCGTGAGCCTTTATCATCGAATGAAATCAAACTGCTTGAGAAGGCGGCAACAAAACTATGGGCTAAACAGCCGGCCCAAGTCATTCCCCATCCATGGAGTTGGGATCTGCGTAAAATCCTTGCCAAAGCGAAAGAGTCTTCAACACAGGACGTATTGGAAAATCCAGAATACGTTGTATTGAATCAGCTTCCCATACTACAGCAGTCCTTTCAGTCACTTGAAGATTTTATTTTCCAGCATCCGGCCATTGTGACGAATCGGTTCGGTCAAAAGTTCCGTGTCAATGTTGCTTATTTCCCCGGATCTGGGTCCTTTGAAGCAACCCAAAAAGGGGTCAGCGTGTCTGCCCGTGCATTCGCCGTTAAAAGACCAGCAGGTCGTGACGGCATCCAAGAGATATCCATTTATGTGCGGGATTTGGCCGGACTTGTGCATGAATGGGCGGAACATGTGGAGGGTTTCGGACACACCGCAGCATATTTTGCCGAAGGCGCAGTGGGTGGCGAAATCGTGGAAGTGATGATTGGCTTACGCAAGATGAAGGTTGTGATACCGGCAAGAGCTCTCCAAGAAATTGCCGCCATGCCGGCGAGCTCACGGCAGCGACTTGTCCAAAATTCCGGCAATGCGGCTTCTGGTGTCCAGAAAAAATTCTCGAGCGATGCCGCTGGATTTCAAACCTATGACATTGGCATGATACGTGCCGTTTCTCAAGTGGCGAAGAAAGCCAATGAGGGGGAAGCGGCTCGTCCTGCGATGGAGCGGGCGGAGCTTCGCAAGCACATGAAACTATGGCAATTGGCGTTGGCCATTGTCGGAAGCATCTACACCCGCATTCGTATGAATGCCTTGAAAACGCATCTAGAGCAGCAGAAAAACCAACTCGGCATGCTCGTCCAGGAAATTTGCGATGCGGAAGGGGCCGAAAGGATCACGGTCAAGTATCTGGACCATTCGTTCGCTCGCTCGCTTTGGGAATATGGAAGAGCCGATAAGCAAAATCGTGTAGTCTCGATCAGTAAATACCTGCCATGGGACATGAAGGAACGCGCCATTATTCATGAAATGCTTCATATCGTTCATCCGAACTGGACCGAGGCAGAAGTCATTGGTACGACAGATAAGTATAGGAAGCTGCGAAAAGACCAGCTGACGCACCTGCCGCAGAACATTTCCGATGCCATCGCCCAAGAGAACAGCGTGAAAGGGCGAACACGTCTTACAGATTTGATGTCGCGCCTGCCGCAGCTTCTGCGCGACACAAATATTGCCCCTGACAAAGCCCTCACCTTAACAGAAGGCGCCAAAGCCTACACCCAAGCTTTCCTCACCAACGCCTAATACGACGCCTCAGAGAGGCGGCAAACCAGAACATCGGCAGACCAGAAGGTCGGCGCACCAGTGCGGCGGCGAAAGGTACTTTTATAAGAGGCTTCCACTCGCCGCCTCTCCGGTTAGCCGCTGTACTGGTTTGCCGAAGTTCCGGTAGGCCGATGTACAATGTCCCTTGATGGACGAACGCTTCCTTAAAGAAGAAGGTACCGAAGTTTTCACCGGCAATGAGCTGCTCCTGAAGGGGGCGCTTGAGGCCGGTTGCTCCCTTATTACCGGCTATCCTGGCTCCCCCGTAGCGGAAATCTTTGACGCTGCCAGCAGCAACCGCGAAATATTGAAAAAACGCGGCATTTTAGCGGAAATGGCCAACAATGAAGCGCTGGGCGTAGCGCGCCTGAACGGCGCACGGCTGGCCGGTGTGCGCGCCATGGCCGTCATGAAAAGCGTCGGCCTGCATGTAGCCTCGGATGGACTCGCGCTGGGGAATCTCTCCGAGCCCCGCAACGAAGGCGGCAGCATTGTGGTAGTAGGCGACGATCCCTGGATCGATTCCACGCAGATCAACAACGATTCCCGCTTCCTCTCGCAGCACCTGCACATGCCCGTCGTCGAGCCTTCCACCTTTCAAGAACTAAAAGACTGGATCCACACCTCTTTCGAGCTTTCCAGCGCTTCCGATCTCTACATCACTTTCCTTGTGACCACACATCAGGCGGACGGCGGGGGAACCGTCTGGGTCCGGCCGCACCGTGCGGCAGTACCCAATCTGTTGAATCCCATCACGCTCGACTCCTCCAAGATCGACACGAACACGAATGTCCTTCTGCCGCCCAGAACGTGGCACAGGGAAGCCACCTTGAAGGAGCGATTTGAACGCGTCCTGAAGAAGGCGAAGGCCCTGAATTTGAACGTCATCATTCCTGCGAATGAAGCGTCCAGCATCGGCTTTGTCACCTCAGGCCTTTCTTACACGTATCTAGAGCAGGCGCTATCGGAACTGGATCTTGCCGGTGCTTTCCCGATCTTGAAGCTGGGCATGACGTATCCCATCGATCCGCAGATCGTCCGCGAGTTTGCCGAGCCGCTGGATTCCGTCTTTGTCATCGAAGAGAAGCGCGGATTTGTCGAAGCGCAAATTTTGAGGATCCTGCACGATGCGGGGCTGAAGAAAGAACTCTGGGGAAAAAATTTTCCGGACGGTAAGCCCGGCATTCCTGAGCTGCGAGGGCTGAATCCCTCTGTACTTATTGAACGTCTGATTCCGCTCCTGCGTAAGGATCCTCGCGTAAAGTCCAACGAGAAACTCCTGGCCAGACTGCAGATGGAGCAGGCGATTCTTGAGGCGACGGGCGTCGTCGGCGACACTCTTCCTGTCCGAACACCGACCTTTTGTCCCGGTTGTCCGCACCGCGATTCCTCCTCCGTCTTCATTCAGATCAAAAAAGATTTCAATGACGCTTCCTACATGAAGAAGACGCACCAGCGCGACCCTGTGGATCTTGTTTTCCACGGTGAAACGGGTTGCTTCACGATGCTCATGTTTGAGCCCAATCAGGACCTCATGCACAACTACTCGGGTATGGGACTGGGCGGAGGCACGGGGGCCGGCGCCGATCCTTTCATTACGAACAAGCAGGTCGTCTTTCTGGGTGATTCCACGTTCTTCCACTCCGGTATGGTGGCCATTTCCGATTCGATCAAAGCCGGGCAGGACATCACCTACGTCATCCTGGACAACAAGACGACCGCCATGACCGGCCACCAGCCGACGCCCGGTACCGAATTGAATCTCATGGGCGAAAAAACCTTTGTCCAGAATATCGAAAACATCGTGCGCGCGATGGCGGGCGAACAAATCCCGGTGACGCGCGTCAATCCGGGATTTAGAGACGGTTATCGCGAACTCCTGGAAGACACCATTTTGAAGGACGGCATCAAAATCGTCATCGCCGATAAAGAATGCGGACTGACCTATCAGCGGCGCGAACGCCGCGAAAGAAAGACGATCCTCCGCCGACAAGGGTATTTGCCTTTGGAGCGGCATGTGAACGTCACGCCCGAAGCGTGTGAATTCTGTCTGGAGTGCACGAAGACCACGGGATGCCCGGGACTCACGATAGAGTCGACGCTGTACGGCCCCAAAATCGCGACCGATTTAACGCATTGCGTTTCCGATGGCGCCTGCGCGAAAGTGAAAGCCTGCCCGGCGTTCGAAGAAGTCTATATCGAGCGCACGAAGGCGGCGGCGCCTCTGTATGCGCTGCCTTCGCGCGAAGAGCTGCCGGCGCCGCCGCACCACGAACTGGATCAGGACTGGACGGCCTTTGCCGCGGGTGTTGGCGGACAAGGCACCGGCATCGTCACGGCCGTGCTCGTTCACGCGGCGCATCGCGAAGGCTACAGGGTTCTCTTCTCCGAGAAAAAGGGACTCGCGATCCGCAATGGCGGCGTGTATGCGCAGCTCCTGATCAGCCGCTCCGGCGGCGTCCGATCGCCGCTCATGGCCTACGGCAAAGCGGATCTCATCCTCGGCATTGATCTGCTGGAGGCGGCGCGCGGTCTGGATCCCAGCTCGTTTCTGCGCGTGGCGCATCCTGAAAAAACTTTCGCGGTCGTGAATACTGCCACGGCGCCCACGATACGCATGCTTCTGGGCACAGAGCAGGCCGATCTCCTGGCGTGCGAAAAAACTTTGAAATCCCATGTCCGCAAAGAGGGTTTCTGGGGGGAAGACCTCTCCAACGTCTCCGAGCATTATTTCGGTTCCAAACTTTACGTCAACGTCATGCTTCTCGGCGCGGCGCTTCAGCTGGGAAGGCTTCCGTTCACGCTCGATGACATGGAAAGCGCGCTGACGGCTTCCGTGCCGACGGACGAACGCGCCGTGAACCTCCGTGCTTTTACGCTGGGCCGGGCGCTGGCGGTCTCTCCTGAGAAATACCGGATTTCGACCGGGCTTCTCGGCTACGCCGCGCTCCTCGCTGAGAAAAAGCAATTGCTCGCAGACGATTTAGGAGAAGCCGCCGCCGAACAATACCGCGACCTGGTGGAAGAATCGGTGCTCGCCATGGATATTGATGAGCCGGCGCACCGCGATTTTGCTCTGCGCGTCTACGACCTCATCCGCTATGAAAATATCAGGCTGGCCGAACGCTATGCGGCGCTCGTGAAAGCCGCGGCTGTGAAAGACCGGCACGAATGGAAATATGCCGCCACGCGCGCGATCATTCACTATGCCTTTAAGGTCATGGCCATTAAAGACGAAGTGTACGTGGCTTATCTCTTAACCAGCCCGGAAAAGCATGCCCGGGACCGAGCGCGCTACCGTGTGGACCCCTCACGCGGAGACAAGATCACGTATCGCCATCTCAACCGCCCGGAATTCCAGGTGTTCGGGAAAAGTGTCCGCTGGGACATGGTGACGAAAGATTGGCAACTGCATATCATGAAACGCATGAAATTTCTGCGCAAACTCCTGCCGGGATGGCACAAGGCGGAGAAGGAGTTTCGTGACTGGTACTTGAAGCTCGCCGAGAATTTTGAACCGGAAAATCAGAAAACTTATGCGTACTGGGTAAAAATTCTATCCTGCCCCGAAAACGTACGCGGTTATCGCGAAATCCGGCAGCCCAAAATGAAGGAAGCGAAACAGCAAGTCGCTGCCTGGGTCGATCAGCTCTCCGCTCTTTCCAACCCCAAACTCTCCAAACGCCTAAGTCTGCTCAAGCAGCCGATCTTGGGATGAAGAAAGCCAAAGTTCTCATCCGCAAGGCGCGCATGGAAGATGTTAAAGCCATGCACCAGCTCCTCAATCACTTCGCAGATCTGCGTGACCTGCTTCCCCGTTCCATCGCCGAAGTCTACGAGAATCTCCAGCAGTTCTACGTGGCGGACAAGGGCGGAAAAGTGATTGGCACCTGTGCTCTCTACGTCACGTGGGACAATCTGGCGGAAGTAAAGGCACTGGCCGTAGATCAGAAGTATCAGAAGCAGGGCATCGGCAAGCTGTTGCTGAACGCCGTGACCAAAACCGCCGAGGCGCTTCATATCCGAAGACTTTTTACCCTCACGATCCGCTCAGGATTTTTTGAACGCTACGGCTTTCAGC
>JANLWZ010000115.1:0-8940 GCA_031364865.1 Elusimicrobiota bacterium | reverse complement strand
CCATCAAGGCCGGCATGGACTATTAGCTCGAGGTGCGACTTTTCCCTCTTCTGGCCTTCTTCCTTAATAAGAGCTTCTAAAGCAGCGGGAAGCATTCCCTCGACTTGCGATGCGTGGTAAGGTGTCAGTTCGGTGCGACTGCCGAAGCGTTTTGCCTGTTCAGCGGAGGCAAGGATGTGAGCTTCGGGCTGGGTATAGCGTTTTCCGGTTTTAGGGTTGGTTTGCTTTTTCCAGTGGATTTCGCGAGCTTCGTGGTAAATCGCTTCCTTGCGAACGGCGGTAGAAAGACCTGGACGAACAATCAAGATCGGAGGCCCCTGTGCGTGCGTCACATGATAGGCGGACATGACCTCAGGAAGATCAGCTTCGATGACCAGGACCTTGGCGCCATCAACCTCATGCCATTCATCCGTTTGAGCGTCCATCGCATCCTGCGCTTGGTTTTCAAACTTTTTATGCTGCCACACAAGATCCACGAGCGCGTCTTCATCCGCTTGTACGCGCGGGCCCATCTTCTTCATCGCGCCGCCTCTTGTAGTGGACCCTACTGATGAATCGTCACTTCTCGTGATCTCGCGAACCTCTGGCTTTTTAGCGGGTGGCTGCTGAACCCCAATAACAACTTCTATGGCCGTAATATCATCATCTTTGGCACGCAAATGGTCCGATTCCGACCGGCGTCGAGCGCTAAGTACCAGCATCTCTGCACCTTCGCCATTGCCAGCACTACCTATCCTTAGAGATATTTCTTTGTCCGTCAGATTGTCATGCACACCGTCTGAAGTGACAAACACTCGCGTGCCTACGGGGACGATCACGGCAGTCACTTGCGGTTTGAAATCTTCCTGTGACGAAGCCGATAAAACGTTTTTCACTACTTTTCGGAATCGGAAGGCCACTTTCTCGCGATCTGATGTAAGTTCATGCTTACCTTCGACAGCAGACAAGAACGGCTGGTCTGTTTTAGACAACTTCCAATCAATCGCTGAAAATCCCTCGAGAAGCTGTCCCCTGGCATTATCAACCGTCAAAACGTGGAACGAACCGTCTGGTTCGTAGGCGTATGCTCTGGAATCTCCCGCATTGAAGGTCAACACCTCAACATGGCGAGGATCGCCTGCTATAGGGCGGACAATCGTTAAAGTAGCCGTGCATCCTCGTTTATCATCAGAATGTTCTTGAAGGTACTTATTCGCTTGCATCAGAATGTCTTTTACATGAGCGATCACTTCCTCCCCTGACTCGGCCAGGTCCAATTTTGAAATTTCTTCTTCGATAAAGCGCGATGCCATCTGGCTTGCTTCATCCCCCGCCGCATGCCCGCCTATACCATCAAAGACAGCCGCGACTTGGATGCCATCAGGCAAGGCCAACATGAAGTAACTATCTTCATTGACGCCACCCTTGTGTTTGTTCGGCAGGCTATATGCTACCGGCCCTTGTCCCATCGCATGGACTGTGCCATCGTCAAGACTTGCTGCGGTGCCGACTGTCAGAGCCGCGCCACCGCCTCCGGCCATGTTCATATCGCGACGCTGGCCCGGCATGCCTGCATTAAACGGGTCGCCCAGGCCATCTTCAGTTGCTTTCTTCTGATGACGACGTTCGGGGCGCATTCCGGAAGGAAAAGCATTCCCGGCTTTTGCGCCTGCCATGGGCGTTTGTACTTGGATTTGCTGCGGCGTAGCCGAGATAAATTTTCCTGCGTAAGGAGGGCGCTCATTGGATTTTGACCAATTCACTCCTTCAAAATTCGGCATGCGGACGAGCAGGTCCGTCCCGATTCGTCCGCGGAGCTTCTGAGAAGGTCGAGATGTGTTCTCCGTGACGGCTTGATCTATCTCTTGTTGAAGATAAGCCGTGATAGCGCTGAAGGGGCCGGTCAATCGGCCGCGATTCTGGCCCAGCCAAATGCTGACTTGCTGGCCAGGCTCAATCCGCAGCGTATAGTCCCAACGTCCATCATTCACTCTGTAATGAATGAGCGTTCCGACCGACATTTGATCAAGAGCGACTGCATCCACTTCCGGCGAATCGAAATCAAAAGGAGGAGGCGTACTCTGGTCTTTCAAAACAAAGTTTACGGTGACAGACGCCGAAGTTTGACGCAGTAAAACCCGATCAACAAGGAAGTGTGCAAGGCTGGTGAGCGTAAGAAGGAGCAGAGCGCTGGGGATATCGGAAGCGAAATAGGAAGCTGCGCCGTAGGCGCTGAAAATTCCAGCTTGAGCGGCGAAAGAGCCCAGTCGTGGCGGGCCCTGGGCGCTGGGGCCGGAGTTCGCCATCAAAAGAATGTGCAGCAGGAAAAATCCGGAGAGCGCCAAGCCAAAGGCGAGGGCGGGCAGAATAAAGGTGCCAGTCAAAATGATCGCAGGAATCTCAATCCATAACGAACGCAGTCCCGCCAGACGAGCTTCTTCGTGACTTAACCCTCTAATACCCCGTAGGTACCAATACCAGATGGAGGCCGGCGCGGGTTCCACAGTCCTGCTGCGAACGTCCTCCATGGCTTTCAAGCCAATATGGTATCGATCCTCTTTCAGTCGAACGTGAAAATCGGGATCCTTCTCCAGCGCTTGTACCATGGCCAAACCTGGAGGAAGCAGGACGATAGGAATAAATTCTTGCACTTGCGTTGTGGCTAAGAGGTGCTTCAGTGTTCGGCGGACCAGCCCTTGATTTTTGACGTGCGTCACCATGTCATCGATGAGCCAGGTGGTGGACGATTCCGGTATCGCCGTGACGCTCGCAGCAAGATGAAACCGCCCTTGGCTATCGGTATTGAGAACAAATATATTTTCAAAGATGTTGCCCCTGGGCGTCATCTGCTGGATTCGGACTACGTGAAATTCGTCCATGATGGAGTGGTCCATCATCCTCAATTGACTGTCCGCTCTATCCCTATATAGCCAGCCCTTAAAATTCGAAACGTTCTGGATATCCTCGATAGGCATTAATAACGCCACGGCTTCTTCAAGCTGAGCATTGATCATGTCTCGGTAGTCCTTCAAGTTTTCTTGGTGATCAGCGATCTCTTTTAACTTCCTGAATGCCTTCTCGGCACCTGCGAGATCACCGTCTTTAAGAAGAAAAAGCGGCTCTTGTACGGCTAGCTTAAATTCGCGAACTGGCACACGAGGTCGGATTGTTTCGGCAGCGACTTCTTTGATCGCATCGGGGTTCTTGCTCGTCCATGAAGAGAATTGCTGAAGGAACTGATCCCAAGTCTTGGGTGACGACGCCTTAAAAAGAGCCATGGCGATCGTTCCCAGTCCCAGCAGTTTTCCATAAAGTCCAGCGTGAAGAGTTTCCCTCTGCGGTGTTCGCGCTTTTTCCCACCAGTGACGCGGGGTTTGAAGTGAAGTGTCAGAGAGAACATCCTGAACGTCCAACAAGTCCCCATTCAGGCGTTTCACATAGAGTTCATGATCGGACGGCAAAAGTTTGTCGACCGCAGGGGTGATGACGAGATAGCTTACGTTCTTGGCGCGGAGCAGTTGGGTGATGGGAGTGGTGTGGAAGCCTCCAGCGATAAGGACAGCGGCGGAGACGGCTTGAGTCGGAGACGGCGAACTTCGGAGACGGCTAGAATCGGAGACGTCAGCCGGCGGGTCTTGCTGATTCCCAGCCACTTGCCGTCTCTGCTGTTGGCCGTCTCTGCCTTTTGCCGTCTCCGCTTCTCGCTCAATCAGCCGTAAAGTGTTTTCGACCATGGGCTGATTGCGCATCATCGCCATCGCGTAGTAATCGATACTCGAGGACATGAGCTCACGCAATGCGGTTGGGTCGTCGGGACGGCGGGTCGGCGGGACGGCGCCTGCGTTTTTCGCCGGTTCGCCGGTTCGCCGATCCTCCGATCCGAGCAGGGCGGCAGCGAGCGCGATAAATTGATTGAGGCGCGGAGCGAAGTTATGCACTTCCTTCTCCGTGGCACGAAGATCCGCTACTTTGAGAAGCAGAGCAAGATCATGATCGACCTGGAGTAGTTCTTTCTCGCGCGAGGAAGCTATCTGGGTTTTGATGAGATAGGAGACCGCCGTGATGTCCTCATAAAGCGCTTCGCTCTTGGAACTGCGCAGGGTGGAGACATTCAGATCGAGCCGAGCCGCTTCCTTTTCGAGCATGGACAGCGTGCCTGAAAGACTTACTTTCCCCTTCCCAAACCCTTCAAGACGTCTTTCAAATATTTTCAGCCGCTTGGAATAAGTTTTGCGCTTCAAGTCCTGCAAATCGCTTTGCATACCGCGGAGCTGAGTGACATACCGCTCGCGGTCGTTCCACGTCTTACGGAAGAGTTCGCGGTGCACGTTGTAATACGCTTCGTCTTCAATGCCCATGAGAGCGTCGGAAAGACCGTGCGTCACCGCAAAATATTCGGCGCCGGTCAGCTCGCCCTGTTTCATGAGATAGTCGGCAGCGCGCTCCTTAATCTTTTGATCCGGGAAAGTGGCCAGGACGGAAGAATCGAGGGGGCCGGAGGCGCCTTCCACGGCAAGAGAGAACGGCAGTTGGTTAGTAGGTTGGGAGGTTGGTTGGTTCAGCTTCTTCGACAGAAAATCGAGAATTCCACTGATGTTTTTCTGGACTCCGTAGTGGGAGTGAAGGTCCTGGATGAGGATGACCAGAGGGGTCGGAGAGCCGGCGGGTCGGCGGGTCGGCGCCGATACTCCGTTACGCCGATCCTCCGATACGAAGGAATCTACAACGAAGCCCAGCTTGGCGGGGGGTGAAAGGCGGGCGGCCAAAGGTCGTTCAGCCGGGCCGGCCGCCATCCCTGTGGATGTGGAGGTCAGAACAAGCGCCAACGACAAAATGGTTGCAAGACCCTGCTTGAATGATTGAAATGTGGTGGGAATTTTCACTGCATTAAGTCTATCGGCTGGGCATTGCGGGCAAGTTGCCGATTTGTAAATTCTTTGTAACGGAAACGGCCTATATTTACGCGCTGAAAGGGTAGGTGGGCGGGGTCCGACCGGGCCTAATTTCCTGGGCCCTCGCGGAAAGGGCTAATGCTTCAATTGCTCGAACTTAATTTCGCCTTCAAATCTCGGTACTTTCTTGAGGTGGAAGGGCTGGATCGCAAACGGCGGGGTGAAGACCCCCTGCATCTTCTTCACTTCTTTGTAATAGACCATCAGGATCTTCTCTTCCCCTGGATTTTCTTTGAACTGTATCTTCTTCATCAAAACTTCATAGTTCGGCGTCGGTTTATTCCCAGAGAAGACTCCCACGACCATGTCTTTACTGAAGTCAACCGCGGGCGTTTTCGCCAGCCGTTCTGAAAAAGGCGCCATCCCTTTCTGCCAGAACGACTCCCACTTGTCCGCGCTGCGGAATACGGCAACACGGGGCTCTTGAACAGCGCACTGCACTCCCCGCCATTCGTTTTTCTTAACGGTCGGCGCCTGAAGCCGGACGCCGCGCGGCGGCTCCGGCGGCAGAACAAGCTTCGGCAGTTGGATATCCGAAGGTTCCGCGGCATGAAGTGTTGAAAGAAGAAAAATGAAAGCGAAACGTTTCATCGCCACAGAAGGCCGAGTGTCGTCAGCGTGCCGAATAACAAAGCCTGAGAAATCACAATGCCGCCCAGCGCCGCTAGCGGCTGCCCCATGCCCCAGACTCCGACGCAAATCATGACGATGGCACTTAAGCAAAAACTCACTAGACTTCCACTGTGGTAAAGAGGCAAAAAGATGGGCTGCTGCCAGAGGTGCGCCGCTTGAGGGAGTTTTAGAAGCATCACTGCGCCGGAACACAAACCCGCCAGACAGAGCAGACTTTGCTGAAGCCATTCCGGCGTACGCGGAGCTTCAAAAACCTTATCGCAAGTTTCCCCGCAGAGGAGGGCCAATGCTGGCAGCACGGGAAGCAGTCCAGGAAGGAGCGGCAGTCGCGCCAGCGAACAAATAAGCGCCAGAACGCAAACCCAAAGAAAGAGCATCGCCTTGACAGGATCGCGCCTGAGTTCCGTCGCGCGGTGCTTCAGCAGCTGACCCGTCACATGGGGTAGAAAAACACTCCATGGCAGAAATGCCGCCAGCAGAGTCGGCAGAAAATAGTACGAGGGCGCTTCCTGTGTGCGCACGGTGAGCAGTCTGCGCAGGAGCATTTCTTTATCCATAATCGCCTCATAGGCGAGCCACGGTGTGATGAATAAACCAAAACAAAGAAAAATTTCCTGCCAGGATATTTTGGACATCTGCGAACTGCTGCGGGTCAAAAGAACAGCCAGAACGATGACCGCACAAGGCAAAAAAGATGCTGTGTATCCGTACATCAGAAAAGCACCCGCCATCGCGACCGCCAGGAAGGTAGAAAATCTCCGGACACGCTCCGGCAGGCGCTCCGTTAGCATTCCCGTCCCTGCATAAAGGGCCAGCGTCAGCCAGAAGGTGATCGCCAGATCGAAGCCGTCGTGCTGCGTGATGCCAAAGAACACAAGGCTTGTTGCTAGAATGCAGCCCGCAAAAAGTCCGGTACGTTCGTTCATCCACCGGCGTCCCAGAAGATAGACAAACCCCACTGTGAGAAGACCGAAGGTCGCGTTCGGCAAACGTGCTTTGATGGGAAGGCCGAGAGGTAAGTAGAAGAGTGATGCAACGGCCAGGAAAAAGATCCAGTGCAATCGTTTAGACAACCAACTCATTGATTTTGGGCGAGAAGTTCTTTCGCGTGCTGGACGCTGGTCGGAGTGACTTGGCTGCCGAGAAGCCGCGCGAGTTCTTCGACACGCTCGCCGGACTGGAGACGCTCCACCACGGCAAACGTCCGGGACTTGGAAACGCGCTTGGAGACTTGAAAATGAGCGCTCGCGCAGGAAGCAATCTGCGGCAAGTGACTGACACAGAGAATCTGATAGTGCTTCGACAGGTTCTTCAGTTTTTTCCCCACGGCCTGTGCGGTGATTCCGCCGACACCGGCATCGATTTCATCGAAAATGAGGGATGGAATCACATCCGCCTGGGCGAGTACGGTTTTCAGCGCGAGCATCACGCGCGACATTTCGCCGCCCGAGGCAATGTCTTTGAGGAGCGCGGTTCCTTCGCCGACGTTCGGGGACCATTCAAAAGCCACATGATCCCTGCCGGAAGCACTGGGCTCCGGGAGCGGCTCAACGCGACAGCGGAAGTTCGCCTGTTTAAAACCCAGTCCACCGAGCTCGTCCAGCACTGCCGTACCTAAATCTTTCGCAGCACGCTTTCGCTTAGCGGAGAGCTCCTCACAGGCATGGACCAGCGCGGCGCGCGCATTCTCAAGATTTTTCTCCAGTTCCGCCCGAAAGGCATCGGCATTTTCGAGGCGCGAAAGCTCTCCGCGCAATTGCTCAGCATGCGCGAGCACGGCATCGACGGAGGCGCCATATTTCTTTTTGAGTTTGCTGATGATATCGAGACGGTTGAGGCAATCTTCCAGGGCCGCAGGGTCCGCCTGCCAACGGTCGACCATCGCATGCAGCGAATGGGCCGCTTCTTCCAAACGGGTTTTGGCCTCGAGCACTTCTTGAGAAAGAGGCACCACTGAGGGCGCTAACGCCGCTAAGGCTTCAAAGGCTTTTTGCGCCTGACCGAGGCGTTCCAGCGCGGCGCCTTCGTCCAGATAGAGGCTGCCATAAGCGCTGTGGGCGAGCTCCTGCAGTTTGCCGGTGTTCTTCAATTCGGGGAGACGCGCCGTAAGTTCTTCTTCTTCGCCAGGCTTAAGCTTCGCCTTATCGATCTCGCCCAGCTGAAAGGTATAGACGTCCACGCGTTGAAGCCGCTCTTCTTCCGAGAGCGTTTTCGCGTTCTTCTGCTCGAGAAGCCGTTTCCAGGCATGATAGAGCGGCTCGATCGCTTCACGCTTTTCCTCTAAGCCACCCAAGCGGTCCAGGAGCGCCAGCTGCACGGAAGGTTTCAAGACGTGCTGATGTTCATTCTGCCCATGCACGTCTACGAGATATGAGCCCAGGTCCTGCAGAGTTGCAAGAGTGACCGGTTGATCGTTGAGATACGCCTTGGAACGTCCATCGGGATAGCCTTCACGGCGGATGACGATGGTATCGGCTTTGTCAAAGCCGCGTTCTTTCCACCAGAGTTGAAAAGCTTTTTGTGGGGGCGCCGTAAATGTCCCGTCAATGCTGGCACGCTCGGCGCCCTGCCGCACTTGTTCTGACTGAAACCGCTCTCCGAGAAGGAGGCCGACAGCATCGAGCACGATGGATTTACCTGCGCCGGTTTCTCCGGTGAGGACGTTCAGGCCTGGATCGAGCTCGAGTCTGAGCTCTTCGATCAAAACAAAATTCTTGATGCCAATTTCGATTAACATCGTGGTAAGTGATACGTGCTAAGTGGTACGTACCACATACCACGTACCACGCCTCTCATGCTCCTCCCCATTTCAGCTTGGATTGAAGAACCTGATAGAACGTTGTATCAGGGTCCATGAGCAGCTTCACCTGGTCTTCCGAGCGCTGAAGAATAACGCGGTCGGTCGCACGCAGCGTTTTCATGACATGACCATCGACGCATAAGAAGGCATCGGTGTTGGGCTGGAGCACTTTGACTTCAATACGCTCAAAGGCCGGCATCACGAGCGGCCGCTGCGTGAGCGAATGCGGGCAGATCGGCGAGAGCAGCAGGACATCCAGGTCGGGATAAACGATGGGGCCTGAAGCGGCGAGGTTGTAGGCCGTCGAGCCTGTTGGCGTCGACAAGATGAGTCCGTCACCCATATAACTTGCCAGCGGTTTTCCTCTGACGAACGCATCCAGGTGCAGAATGCGACCGGATACCCCTGAGCGGATCACAATATCGTTTAAAGCAGTGAACGGCCCGAATTTTTTCCCGCGTGTTTGGCCGCTCACGGCGATCATCGTCCTGGTTTCCTGGCGGCTTCTGCCCGATTGGATGCGCGCGAGCATTTTCGGCATGGCGCCGGCTTCCGTCGCCGCCAGAAAGCCGAGGC
>JANLWZ010000107.1:0-10304 GCA_031364865.1 Elusimicrobiota bacterium | reverse complement strand
GGACAACGTCATGGCTGCCGCCAGCGCTGGCCCACGTACAGCGCCCATGGTGCTGTGGGCAAGATGTCCGAGCATTTCGCTTGCGCGCTCTGACCAGTGCGGAGACAGTGGCAAGCGCTTGATGGCATTCCGGAAGTACTGTTCGTGACGTTTAAGGAAGAAGAGCAGCATGAGGACCGCCGCACAGGCTCCCCCCATCAGAGCGGCTCCTTTTTTCATGTAACCGGGAAAAGGAAAGAACATCGATGAAACAAGAAACGCGAGAAGAAAACTAAAAGCGTCGCAAAGCCTCTCCATGACGATCGTGCCCAGGGCGGAAGTATTGGGTATGGAAAACTTCCTGCTGCAAAGCACCGCGCGCGCGATTTCTCCCAGGCGGAAGGGCAGTGTATTGTTCGCGAAAAATCCAATAATGATAATTCGTGCGAGCGGCCAAAACGGTGCGTGGCAAAGCGGTTGAAGAAGCAGCCGCCAGCGCAGCGTTCTCAGCCCTAAATTCACAAAAGAAAGACTCATCGCCGGGAGGATGATCGACAGTTTCGCCTGGCTGAGGGAATGACTCAGTTCGTGGAAAGAGATGCCGCGAAAGGCAAAGTACAAGCACACGCCTGCAATGAGAAAACCGATCCAGAGTTGTTTACGCACGTAATTCCTGATCAATGGCGTTCATATCGAAGCGCTGCAGTTGGTTTGCATAGTCTGAGTCATCTTTTCTGAAATACGGTATGTCCCGTCGAATGCGTACTGTTTCTTCATCATAAATCCGTTTTCGCTTCACCAGATAACTCAGGACCCATTTCGCTTTCCGTCGTTGCCCGAGAGCTTGCCACGATCTGGCAATCCAGAAATCGCATTCCCAATAGAAGGGTTCGATTTGTCTCGCGGCTTTAAACCACTCCATGGCTTCTTTGAAACGATGCCCATTGTACATGAGCCTGCCGAGCGCTAAAGCATTGATCGCACGGCTTGGTGCATACTGTAGCGCCTGCACATAATGTGTCTTAGCAAGATCGCAATTATCGGTTTTGCCGGTTGCCTCAAGTGCTCTTGCCAAAGATTCGTGGTAGTAAGGGTTTCTCGGCACGAGGCGCGCCGCATGGGAAAAGCAAACAAGGGCTTCTTGTGACGATGCTTGTGCATAGCCCCATTGCTGCCAAGCTTCGGCATCGGTTTTATTCCACCGCAGGATGAGCGGCCAATCGCCGGCCTTCATCCATCGATCACGCAAACCCGTCTTCGCCAAAGATAGACCTAAAAGAGCCACCAGTGCTAAAGCAACGAATGGCTGATGATGACGAATTTTGGTGCTCTTTTCAGCGCTCGCCTCCAGGCGGGCGTTCCCTTCACCGGCAGAGGCCAGCACTATACTCCACATGGCCAGAAATGGAACATGCCATACGTGAAGATTGAGAGCCGACACACCGATGGCCAAGAGTCCAGCTTGCGTAGACCGTTGCCCGGGGGGCGGTGTACGGCTGAATAAACGGAGAACGATAAATAAGAAAGTCAGAAAACCCATAAGCCCTAGATCGCTGCCAGCCTGGAGGTATTCATTGTGCGCAAAGCGTGTCGTACGTCCGAAACGCACGCGGTCGATGTCTACGGGAAAGGCATGCTTCTGATATGCCAACTCGAAATTACCGAAGCCGTAACCGGAGAGGGGTCTATCTTTCATCGCCTTGACGGCGATCATCATAATCTTGGATCTATAACCTTCCTCAAATAACCGCAACCTCCGTTCTAGAAATTGCCTAGGCGTCACGAGAGCCACCATAACGACGCCTAGTAGAAAGATGATGAGACGTTTAGGGGTCACCGCGGGCCACAGGAAATAGAGAAGGCCAATGGCAAAAGCAAGAAGTGAGCTGCGCGAAGGTCCGAGCATCACGAAAAGGACAAGCAAGACTCCCACCCCTCTCGTAGCCAGCGGCAACCAGCGCGGGGCGTTGTTCTTCAAGGTCGGGAAAAGAAGAAGTAAAGCCGAGCTACTCATGAAAGCAGCGTTGAAGGATGGATTTACAGGCAGGTATCCATAGGTCCGGGCCCATCCATAGGCCATAAATTGGTTGAAATTATGGAAGGCTTCTGAGTATTGCAATGCGGTTCGTATTACCGTGGCAGCTCCCAGGATGAGAACCGTCAGCGTTAGCATCGGGCCATCATTCGCCGAATGCGGCTTCATTTTCAAAATGATCCAGAGGAAAAGGAAAAGCAAAGCTTGAGTTGTCGGGTAGAAACTAGTTGAAGGATCAGTCGAAAATATCTGTGACAAAATGATCATGAGCATTAATAGAGCTTCGGGAAAAAAGCTTTTGAATGGGAGAGTCGCGGGGAGATTCTGTAAACCCAGGAAGCAATATATTAAGGCTATTGCTCCCCAAAAAAAGAAAGTCGATGGGTTTTTCGTGCCAAGCAGCACAAGTCCTGAGATCAGCAGATAAACGTGACCATACTTACGGAACAAACCGAAGAGGCGGCTTTCCATTATTTGGGCTTCGATTCGTCGGCCAACAGCGACAGGTACCTGGCGTCTCGTTTCCACCGATAAGCCTGTAGCATATAGTTTCGGCTCAACTTGTAGTCCTGAGCAGAACGGTTCTTGATCGCGCTCTTTTGGTAAGAAAAAGCCAGGGCGGCGTAGAGGTCCCCATTATGCGAGTCCAGTGAAAGCGCATCCCGAAATTGGGAGCGAGACATTTCCCAGTCACCTAGATGGTCATAGGCTAACGCGCTTTGATAAAGACGACTGGCCTGGAAGGGAGAAAGCCAATAAGGTAGGAGAGTGATAAAGACGGCGGCAATGGGCCAAAGCCATAGGGGACGGTGGATCGGCACCTGAGCACCTTGACGCTCAGTAAGCAATGCTCCTAGGAATAGAAAGATGAGGAATTTCGTAAGAAAATATTCAAGGCTGATCGTAATCAAACTGCTTATGACGACGGTGACGAGGGCAGCTAGAATGGCTTTCTGAGAAGGTGCCTGCATGGTTCTTGCCGGAGACCGCCGGACCATCGTGGCAAGCGTCCAGAAAAACAAAATCATCGCGGTACTTCCTAGAAGGCCGCTTTCTGCAAAGATTTGCAGCACGGAACTATGCGCGTACAGGGTGGCCTGTGCCGTGGGAATCCTGAAATAGGGATAAGCCGTGTGGAAAGCGCCCAGACCGATGCCAGTCCAAGGGCATTCAGAAAACATTCGAAGAGCGGCCATCCACCACGTCAACCGATTAAAACCAGAATAGTGCTGGTTTTGATGTTTGCCAAATTTTATGAAAAGAACCAAAAGCAGAAGGGCTGCCGCAGCCATAGCGATGACTAAAATAGTTTTCTTCTGTTTATGATAGAGCTTCACGAGCTTGTGGGATTCGAAAAAGACCATGCCCCCCATCAAGGAGACGATCGCCCACGATGAGCGGGATAAAATCAGAATGATGGCAAAGGCCAGCCACAGCAGAATGGTAAGTGGGGATCGCTGCGGACGTTCTAAGACATAAAATCCCCAAAACAAAGCAAAGGAGCTCAGGAGGATTGAACTGATGAGCGTCCCCGCTATTTCCCAATGGCCATAGGAGAGGATGAACGAAAAGAGCTGGATTTTGGCGTAGCCTTCGGGGTGACCTGTGATTTGATCATAGAGGCAGATCAAGGCCAGCGGTATCAAGACGAGGCTTGTTCGCTGAAAGAAACGCTGAACATCCTCGGCGGACTCCATGGAGTTGATAAAGAGATAGAACGCCACAAGGCTGAAAAAAAGAATCCATAACTCATGCCGTGTCGCGGCAAAGTTAAAAGACTGGGTCAACGAGACAGATCCGGCAATTAAGAGAAAGGCGCTGGGAAGCGCGAGAGGCAGGCGTACGGGTTTGTGGGTGATGAAGCGATCAACCATGAACAGCAGCGTAAAAAAAGTAAGACACGCGAAAATGGTGCAGGAGGCCCACAAGTCATGCGCTGCTCGAGCGAACACCGAGAACCATACGCAGCCTACGAGTCCGAGACGGACCATGGAAAGCAGCTCGAATTTCTCCCACGGCCCTGACAGGCGTGGCGTGGAGAATGCCGGCGGCGTCATTCCGCCGCGATTTTAGGGGTGATGAAGACGATCAGCTCTGTGCGGGTTTTGCGATTGCTCGTCGTCTTGAAAAGATACCCGAGGATGGGGATGGACATCAGGAACGGAATCCCCGTGACGGATTTGTCTTCCTGCTCTCTGATCAAGCCACCGATGGCGATGGTTTCGCCGTCTCTCAGCGTGACGGTGGTATCAGCATTTCGCGTGTTGACTGTCGGTGGCAGCGAGGCACTGCCGGTTCCTTGAGGATTGCTGACTTCGGGCTTCACTTTGAGTGTGATCCGACGGTCTGCATTGACGGTAGGTTTCACCGTCAACTTGACGCCTGCCGAGATGAATTGGACGGATTGCTGGGAGACGCCATTCGATACAGTGGTCACCGAATAAGGAATTTGATCCGTGACATTGATGCTGGCTTCTACATTGTTCGTGGTCACAATATGAGGCGTCGAAAGGACTTTGGCTTTTCCTTTCGTTGTCAGCGCGGAAATCTGCGCCGCCAGCAGGTATGTCCCCTGTTGCGTTAACAGAGAAAATCCGACTGGAGCAACGCCTGAGGGAATAGAATTGAGCGACACACCTGTGCCTGCAGTCTTGCCGATGGCGGTTTCGGGTCCCACAGGTGAAAAATAATCTTGCCCAGCCGCATTACTGATCAGGCCCGGAACCGTCGTGGCTGCTTCGTTCCCTTGTGATCCGCCGATTTTGTATTTATCGCCGCTTCCGCCGGTTCCTGCGAAAGCCCAGCTGATGCCTGTTTCGGTCGAATCGTTTAAATTGACCTCGACAATCTTGGACTCGATATCGACCTGCTGAGGTTTTTTATCCAGCACAGGAATGAGATCTTCTACTTCTTTAAGGCCTTCGATCGTGTCGGTGATGATGATGGCGTTGGTTTTGGTGTCGACCGTCGAAACGCCTTTACGGCCTGCAGCTCCGCGGATAGCGTCGATCGGCCTTTTGACATCATCAGCGGACGCGTAATTGAGACGAAACACGCGCGTAAACGTTGCCGCTTGGGACTGCTCTGTCGTAAGGGCCATCGAACTCACGACGCGGATCACTCTAGGCCCCAGCGGAAGAGCGACCAAGGTTTTTAGTGTCAGAATAGTTTGGAACGCCTGGTCAAACGGTACGCGGTCCAGATGCAGGGTGATCACTCCGGTCACGTCGCCACCATAAATGATGTTGAGGCCCGACTTGAGTGCCATGAGATGCAGAACATCCTTGACGTCGGCATCTTGAAAATCCATGGTCAAGGTGTGTTTAGGCAGCGTAATGCCGCCCATAATGACGTTCGGCGATAGCGACTTTTCAGCTCGCTCAGGGGCCGCCATGTTGGTGGTCACGCCCATGGCCTCTCCGCCTGAAACGGCGCTGTCCGGTGTGCCATTCGTTAACTGCGCCCAGCCAGGACCTGCAGATTGCAGGACCATCGACGCCAGTAAAATTGAACGTAAGGTG
Source organism: Elusimicrobiota bacterium (assembly GCA_031364865.1). GTDB lineage: Bacteria > Elusimicrobiota > Elusimicrobia > 2-01-FULL-59-12 > 2-01-FULL-59-12 > JANLWZ01. The sequence continues at coordinate 4,769 of JANLWZ010000107.1, read as the reverse complement.
TAGTGCGTGGCAATGTTCATAGTGACCTCCAGACTCCTGCTCCTCATAGTGTGGACTTCGGTTTAATTTCTCTGACCGTACGGTCAGCGCCGATGATGACAACGCTTTCTGTTTTAATAATGCCGGCCATTTTTTTGACCATCCGGTTGCGGCCATCGTAGAGACGCCCTCCGCGCAGTATATAGCTGGAGGCTCCACTGGAAAGAAGCGCCATGCGGCCTTTGGCATCCTGAACGATGCCTTTCAGCAGTAACGTAGAAATCTGAGGAGGCCTTTCGCTGCCTTGATCGGTTCTGAATTCTCCTGTCAGCGGTATGAAAGGATCCCGGTAGCGATCTCCATAGTAGGTATACGTCTTATAGAGAGGGCTCGGCGGCGTGGGAGCAGTTTCCAGTTTAGTCGCAGCGGACAGAGGCGCTGCTGCAGGCGTTGGCGCTGCCTGCAGAAAATGCGCCGCCCCGCTTAGCAGGCTGCCTACGAAAATGGACAGCACGGCGATGCGTGTGAGTTTATTGTTCACGGTATTTAAAGGAAACGAGCGTAAAAGAGGCGTTCACGGTCTTCGATAAATCAGTTTTAGTCGCCACGCTGTTCAGTGTCAAATTACGCGCTGCAAAGAGGCGGTCGCCTTTGCCCATAGCCGTCAGAAAATGTCCGATGCTGTGAAGCGAGGAGGTGGCCGTGATCTCGTAAGGAATTTCATCGTACAGTCCTTTCGAGACCGGCCGGGACGGCCGGACTACGGTGACCAGAATGCCGTTGGCTTCAGCGCGGTGCGTCAGCACGCGGATCAGAGAGGGCAGTTCGCGAGTCTTGGGGAGCTGCTTTTCAAGCTCCGCGACATCCACTTGCAGGGAAGCCATTTCCGCTTGAATTTTGTTGAGCTGGTTGGCGCGAGCCTTGGCTTCTGATAGTTTCTGTTCGAGTGAATTCTTTTCAGTGCGGCTGACCACCATGGCTTTCGATATGGGCGTATAGGCGAGATTCCAATAAAGGTAGCACACAAGTCCAAAAAGGACCACGGAGATGCCCCCGATGATAGCGCTATGATTTTTTATTGGCATCCGCCGGTGTATCCGCTTTCTTATAGTTGGTGCTGACTTTGAAATTCAAGAGGGACCCACCCCCTGCGGCTTGTGTGGTCGAAATGGCACCCACGAGATCAACTTCCGTAAAAATCTGAGACGCTTCGAGATTGGAGATCAGGTCGGCAATCGCATAGCTGTCGAGCGCCGTGACATCCATGTTGACCGAGAGACTGTTGTTGGTGGGCAGGATGGAGGTGACCAGATTGGTCAACCAGACGTTGTTCGGGATCAGTTTCACGAAGTCATCGAAAAACTGCGGATAGCGAAGACGTTCGCGCTCCAGCTGTTCAATGACGCCTTTTCGCTGAGTGAGCTGGACTTTCTGGCTTTCCAGCGCTTCCACCTGACGGATAATCGGGGTGTACGTATCCAATTGGTTTTTTAAAGAAACGACTTCGGTCTGCAGTTTCTTTTGTGCCGCCATTTTCTGTACATGGAACGGAATTAAAAGAATAGCGGGCACAATGACCGCGATAGAAACAGGAATGGCGGGATTGATGCGAGTCGGCGTCGCCTCCATGCCCGCCGGCAAAAGATTGATGCGAATCATACGGAGCCGTCCCCTTCGCGGCGGGTCGCAAGGCCGACAGCCACAGCCATTTGCGGCAGGACAGCTTTCTGCTCTTCGGATAGATCGGCAGGCGCATTGGCCAGCAGGGACAGCGGATTGAAAATTTCGACGGGAATTTTAGTTTCGTTGGCCAGAAATACGTCCAGAGATTTCAAATTGGCACTCCCGCCGCAGAGAAAAATCTTGCTCACCGTGCGGTCGGGCCCTTGAGAAAGATAAAAATCAATCGAGCGTTGTACTTCGGTGACCAGGTCCCGCGCGATGGGCATAAGGACTTCGTTCACCTGTTGTGCCTCGGGATCCGAAGGATTTTCTACGAGACCGTACGTGATCTTTTTCTGCTCTGCAGTCTTAATATCGCATTGGAACTGCTGTTGGATCGCTTTCGTGAGCGTATTGCCGGAAATAAAAACGTCGCGCACCACGCGGCTGACTCCTTTTTCAACAATCGACATGTTGGTAAAGCTTGCGCCGATATTCATGAAAAGCACCGTGTCCGTCTGCGCGGTCGGATAGACCGACTCGTAGGCATTTTCTAATGCAAAAGCATCCACATCCACCACGGCCGGGATGAGGCCTGCTTCGCGGAGCAGATCAATACGCAGATCAATCGAATCTTTCTTAGCAGCGACCAGGACGGTTTCGATCTGTGCCTGTCCGTTTTCGCTGGTTTCGCCCAGTATGGAAAAACTTAAGTTGACTTCATCAATGTTGAACGGGATATAGGGTTCTGCCTCAAATTTAATGGATTTCGCCAGTTCTGCAGGCGAGGTTTTGGTCATTTTGACGTAGCGTACGATCACGGAATTTCCGCTCACAGACGCCACCGCTTTTTTGGTTGGAAAATCGGCGGTTTGCAAATAGTTTTGAAGAGCGGTGACCGCCTGTGCTTTGCGGTCTATCAGGGGAGTGTCGAGAGGAATTTCTTCGGCATAGGGGATAATCCCCCACCGGACCAGAGACCATTGTGAACCGCTTTTTTTCAGGCATACGAGCTTAATCGTGCAGGTCCCGATATCAATACCAATCAGGTCCTGCTTTTTACGAAAGAAATTAAGCCCAGAAAAGGCACGTAACGAGATCATGAATTCATTCTCTTTTCAACTCGAAGTTAATCTAACAGGAGTCTTATAGGTTGTCAAGAGAAATAAAGGAATATAAATTAGCGTTAAATAGAGCAGTTAATAAGTTTGGAAAAAGTGCCAGGAGGTAGGCCCCCAGGCTTAAAAAGGGTCCAAAAGGGAGCGTTTCCCCCATCTTTTTTTTGCGCAAACCCAGCAACAAAAGCCCCGCCAGCCCTCCCGCCAAGGAGCCAATCATGATCGGACCGTAAATCCCTTTTACCCCAAGGCATGCCCCTGTAGCAAGGATCAGCTTGACATCGCCTCCCCCCAGAGCCTCTTTCTTAAATATCTTCTCTCCCAGCCATGCGACGCCCAGCATCAGCCCACAACCGCCAAGTCCCGCTAAAAGCGAATGTAAAAACTTGATGGCCGGGGTGCCTTCCAGATAAGGATTGGAAAAAGACGCCGCTAGTCCCATGACGGCCAGCGACAAGGACAGTTCATCGGGAATGATGAGGTGTTCGAAATCGATGATCGATATAGTCAGTAAGAAAAAGGTAAGCACATCGAGGTAAAGGATCTGGATCAAGGGACCTGGAACAAAAGCGGCGTGCAGCAGAAAGACGATGGCCATGGTGCTTTCCACTATGCAATAACGCCATGAGATCGGCGCGCGGCAATGAAAACAGCGTCGCCGTAAGAGAAAAAAGCTTAAGACAGGAATATTGTGAATAGCCGAGATGGTCTTTCCGCACGAAGGACAAAAAGAGCGCGGGGCAACGATAGATTTGCCCTTCGGCAGTCGGAAAATGCACACATTGGCGAAGCTGCCCAAGGCAAGGCCCATGAAAGCGCTGATCAGATAAAGCATGGTTTCAGGAGGGTAAAAGAAGCGGCCCCCCAACGTCGGGGGGCCGCCAGGTACAAGTTAAGCTTTTGATACTTTAGTACGTGGACCAGATCTGACCACGTGCATCGTTGTGGGTACAGTTCACGAGGACTCTGCCCCATGTCTGGCTGGTTCCGCCACCGTTGTCGTAGATCCACCCGCCTACATCAGTAGCAGCCCCCGAGACGGTTGTCGTGACGGAAGAATGGCCTGCGTTTTGTGTAGTTTTAGGTAGGTCCGAGTTTGGAACGGCCTGGAGGTATTTGCCTCCAATGGTCAAGTCCGTCAAGCAGTTAGCGATAACTCCGGAGGGATAGAAGCCTTCCGTGTCTCCATAATAAATGGAGAGCGCTGAGCGGAGCGTTCCGAGGTTTGCCTTGGTTCGGCCTTCCTGTGATTTGGCAACAAGACTCGCGAATTGAGGAATCGCGATTGCTGCCAGGATACCAATGATAGCGACGACGATCATCAGCTCGATCAGGGTAAACCCTTTGGACGTTTTCTTTGATTTCATTTTATCTTCACCTCCCATTTTTTTTACAACGACTGAATTGCCTTGTGAGTCTATCACTCGAAGTAGTTGCAGTCAACCGACAAACCGTACGAAGGTCGCCGATTTTACATGCCAAAACAGGCTGTAAAATCAAGCCGTTAGTGACCTTCGACTAAGGAGCTCATCTTGAAGATGGGCAGGAACATACAGATCACAATAGAGCCGATCACGACACCCATGACGCAGATAATTACGGGTTCGATCAGAGATGTCATAGCCTTTACGGCGGTATCTACTTCCTGATCATAAAAATCGGCGATTTTAGTCAACATGATCTCCAGATTGCCTGTTTCTTCACCGACCGAAATCATCTGGATGACCATGGGTGGAAAAATACCCGATGTTTTGAGGGGGTCCGCAATTTTTTCACCCTCCCTGATGGACTCTCTCGCCTGCATAATGGCCGCTTCCACGACCTTGTTACCGGCAGTCTTGGCCACGGTATCGAGTGCCTGGAGAATCGGAACGCCGGATTTAATCAGCGTTCCGAGCGTGCGCGTAAATTTCGAGACGGCCACTTTTTTTAGCATGTCGCCGACGACGGGGAGTTTTATCATCAATCCATCCAGCATCGTGGCGCCTTTGTCGGTCTTGTAAAATCGCT
>JANLWZ010000099.1:0-2571 GCA_031364865.1 Elusimicrobiota bacterium | reverse complement strand
CGCCTCGTCAAAGTGCCGTACAGCAAGCCTCAAGAGACCCTGGATCCTGATCAGATTCGCCGCGTTGTTTCACCTGACGAGGCGATAGAAAGGAGTCCGAGAAACTTCATTCACTTTCTCGATCATGACATCAAAAAAGCGCACGTCCCTGGCTTCGACTTTCTCCGCACGTTGAAACACTTCCTTACCCAGCGGCGTATACCTCACGATATGCTGCAGTCCTTCAAACACTCCTAAAGCCTCTTCTGTGACCGCCAGGGCCGTGACTTGCGGAAACCACTGCGCTTGTTTTCGCTGCACGCTACTTGTATGGGGCAGCGAGGTTTGATTTGAGATCTTGACGGTGCGAGGAAGAAATCTCACAGACATTTCCTTCAGTGCCTGCGCGGCGTTCGTCAGACTGCTACTAATAGCATCGTGGCTGACGCCTTCCCAAAGGGCGAGCTCGGAGACTTCCCAACGTCGATCGGCTGGGGATAGACCTAAAAAGAAGGCGAGTCTCTCGGCTTGCTTGGCCCGCGATCGATTCTTCTGCATCGCCGCATAGGCTTGCCGAATCGCTTCACCTTCTGGGGACGAGTCTTCGCCCGACAATGCGCGAATGAGAATGACCCTTGGAAAGGGTCCTAGCAGAGGATGCTCTGTTTGCAAGGCTTGTCCTGCCAACGCCTGCTGCTGAAAATAGGCGCTAACGGCAGCGTCCTGTCCGCGTGCGCCTCGAAGGGGTGCCGTGGACGCAAAGGCAGCCCCTGCGACCGAGTCTGCAAGCAGACACAGAAACAGCAGGAACGAAGTAGTGTGGGAAATAAATTTTGTCATAACGTTCTTCCGCATGCGTCATGCGCGCGCCTGCCTACCGGCAGGCAGGCGTACGATAGAGTAGTGTATTGAACGTGTTTCCTCTATGGAGCGACAGGCCCTGAAAGTCGGTCCGATGGGCCCAGGCATTAATTGGCCGAAAGTCATCTGTAATGCAGACGGAAAACCCCTTAGAATGGAATGTCAATTCCATGTCCAAATCACTCCTCCGCGCGCTGTCTGTACTACTGATCCCTTGTCTCCTGGTGGATTCAGTTTTTGGGGCAATTTCTTTCCCTTCGGCGAACACGGTCCATGCACCGCTTCAGTCCTTATTCAAGAGTCAGGCCTTCACGATGCCTGCTACCGTATTTGGTCATCCGGGTGGAATGAACGCCTCGGCAACTTCCAGGACGTGGAAATGGGCTGGCCGGGCAGCAACTTTCGCTCTCGGTGCTATGGCGGGGATTCCGATCCTGACCGTGGATGCCTCTGGCCCCGATGCTGGTGGTAACCACACCACAAAACTCGAGCAGAGAATCTTAGATGAGATGGGTCAATACCAGCGCCCGATGATAAAGAACGTTCTCTGGGAGCTGCTCAATCTAGACTCAGCGCAATGGCCAGTTTTTGAGCAGACATTACAGCATCTCGTCGATGCGGGCCTTTTGCACGGGAAGAAGTCAGGAATGCCTGGAGGACGAGTCCTTTATTCCCTGTTTCCTATGGAGAAATACCCGCGCAGCAGTTTTAAAAAGAATTACACCCCTGATGATTTGCTGGACGCTATGCAGCGATACGGAAAACCCACGAGCCGCCCCCTCATCCGCTTCTTGTTAGGAGAATATCGCTCTGTGGATATTGATATCTACAACGCCTTAGCGGTTCTCCAAAAGGCAGGAAAAGTTAGAAGAATTCCCAAAGCCAAAGGTGTTAAAACCAACGTTCTCTATGCATTGACAGAACCGCGTTCGTCTGCCGCGCCAACAGCTGCAGAGCCTCCTCCGACCCAGCGTGGTCGAATCAGCAATCTAACCCGGGAATCATGGGCTGGCCTACTGGCTGACGATGTCGGGCTCAGTCGAAAACGCAAAGGGGGTCTACCCGGAGGCGGAGGATCTAAAAATTCAGAGGGTAGCCCGGACCCTGCTTCGTGGCCGAAGGGTGAATTCATACTTGAGGCCCGACCCGAGAATTTTCCGCGTCTCGGCAACTACCTGGTCGACCTGCATAGGACGTTCGCCTCAGATGTCTACGGATATCGAAGAATTCTTCGAGTGACCGTCAACGAAGAAACTCCACTGCCGACCGTCGATTACGCGAGTCAAAGGATGCTTGCCCCGTCGGATGTGGTGTATATCCAGCTCAGCGCCCCGCGGACAGCCAGTGTCGAATCTGACGAGTCTTTCGATGATAGTCCTTACGCCACAGCAAGTACCCGAAGCTGGGAATCCCATCGAGACGGAATCCTTTCCTTGCTGCAGAAGGTCCAGGCCATTCCGGTCGCATTCTTAACACCGAACGAGCTTAAACTTCTTACGGCCTATCAGGCGGGCGAAACGGATATCTCACTATCGGATCACGCATGGTCCATGGCTTACAAAGGACTTTTGTCGAAATTGAAAACCTTCCGGAAACTGAAAGATTTCCAACGACAGAATCCGCAGGCATTAGCTGAAGTGGAAGTCAGTGAGCTTTTGCCATTTTTGAAGTTCGGCGCCATCTCTATGACCCTCTTCAGAGCAGACGTAGAGAGACTGGGCGATTTTGCTC
>JANLWZ010000093.1:0-2699 GCA_031364865.1 Elusimicrobiota bacterium | reverse complement strand
CAAAGGCGCCGGCATGATCCACCCGTTAATGACTCTTACTGGCAAACCACACGCGACGATGCTGGCCTTTTTACTCACGGATGTAAAAGCTTCGGCCAAGGAGCTGAAGCCGATCCTCGCGGATGCGACAGAAGAAAGCTTTAACCGCGTCACCGTGGACGGCGACATGTCGACCAACGACAGCGTCTTCCTGATGGCCAATGGCGCTGCCGGCGTAGCCCTGCGAACTCCGGACGATCGCAGGAAATTCTCTGACGCGCTCCGGGCGATCTGCATTGAACTCTCCAAGAAGATTGCCAAAGACGGTGAAGGCGCGAGTAAATTCCTGGAGATCCGCGTCGAAGGCGCGCGCACGTCGGCCGATGCGCAGAAGATGGCGATGACCGTTGCCACCTCACCGCTTGTGAAAACAGCCGCCTACGGTGAAGACTCCAACTGGGGAAGAATCCTCGCCGCCATGGGCCGCTCCGGCGTCAATTTTGATCCCTCGAAGGTCGATATCTGCTTCGGTAAACTCTGCGTCTTCCGCCGGGGCGCGCCGACCTCTGTCTCTTCCGAGCGCGCCCGCGAGCCGCTCAAAGCCAAAGAAGTGACTCTCCGCATCAGGCTACACGCCGGCAAAGCGGAAGGGTTTTACTGGACCTGCGATTTCACCGGCCAATATGTCGACATCAACGCGCGCTACCGCTCGTAAGAGCACTTCGTCCCAACATCTTCACAACGCCGCCGCTGCTCTTGCTTCGGGCGGCGTCGTCATTTTCCCGACTGAAACGGTGTACGGCATCGGCACGAGCGTTTTCTCGCTGGCCGGCATCAAGCGCATCTATGAACTGAAAGGGCGCGAAGGTCGAAAGCCGCTCGCGCTGCTGGTTTCATCCCTGGATGCAGCGCGCCCGCTGGTGGAAACCATTCCACCGGAAGCCCACCGATTGGCCGAGAAATTCTGGCCGGGGCCTCTCACCCTGGTACTCGAAGCTTCCGCGCTCGGCAGGCTCGTCACGGGCGGCCTGCGCACGATTGGCGTGCGGGTTCCGGATCACGCTTTTGCGCTGGCTCTCCTTAAAAAAGCTCAAATACCCCTCGCGACGACGAGCGTGAACAAGTCAGGACAAAAACCTGCGGTCACCGGCAAGGCAGCTGTGCGTTTGTTCGGCAAGCATGTCGATTATGTCGTGGATGGCGGAAGCTGCAGCGTAAAAACCGCTTCTTCGGTCGTGGACTTATCGCATTATCCGTTTACCGTCATCCGCGAAGGTGCTATCGCGAAGTCCGTGCTCGAAAGGGTGGTGCGTTCATGAAACTTCTGGCGTTGTTCTTGCTGTTTCCCGCGATCGTCTTTGCCGAAGAGAATCCGCAGCGCATCCATGACCCTCTGTCGATACCCCAGGAATCGCCTGTCGTCGCCGTTCCCGTAGAGCGGATGTCCGAATCGCAGAAAGATCCGCGCGACAAAACGTGGCTGCTCTACGACAATCGCGTGCTGAAAGTGCACCTGCGCGTCAAGGTCAGCTGGTCCATGATGGAACTCCGGGAAGCCGAAAACACCGGCACGGCCAGTTTCACGATCTCACGACTTCCTCGCGTAACGTTCGCCGTGGTGCGAGCGCCCCTCGAGGACACCTTCGAAGCGTATGTCAGTCCGGCGGCGCTCACGCCGCTCTACCCCACCCTTCAAAAAAAGACGGCGGCCTCCTTTGCCGGGCGCAAAGGCGTTCTGATCAAAGGTGTTACGGAAGACGGGCGCTACGATGAGAGTCACTTTTCTTCGGACGGAAAGACTTTTTACAGGGTGAGCTTTTCGGCTCCCAGTGAAAACTGGGAGGAGTCGCAGGAACTCTTCAAGGCGATCAAGCGGGATTTTCGATGGTTAGATTAACGACGTTCCCAAAGCATCATGCGCATGCCATTCATGTCACCATCCAGCATGTAGATGTTGCCCTGTTCATCAAAGCGCACTCCTAGACAAGCCGCGGACAGCCCTTCCAATTGAACCTCAGCCAGAAACGACCCTCGGAGGTTGTAGATATTCAGTTTGCAGTCTCCGACGCGCGTGTAGATCTCGCCTGGATCCGTCACGTAAACAACTCTTCCTTTCATCGTCCCAAGAGACTTTTTCTTGTCGTCCGTGATGTTCATGCGCTGGTCCTCGTCCTTAGAGCCCTTGCCAGGCACAGGATCGATGAAATAGGAGCGTTCGAGACTGTTCAGCTGATGATGTTCCGCGGGCGGCAGGCCTGCATTTTCCCGCTTCAGTAAAAAGCTCTGCTGATCGAGATAGTAAAGATGGACCTCCTTCGGCTTTTTTCTGTCGGAGAGCAACACGTGCAGGACGCGCGCATCATCGACATGCAGCCTGAACCTGTTGTATTGGGCGAAGATACCGTTACGCACCAGCTTGCCCTTCAGATCATAAACGCCGTAAAAAAAGCCGCGCCCGGAATCGCTGATGAGGAGCCAAAGATTGCCCATGCCGTCCGGCTGCGCAAACACCTGATCTGCGCCGGGGGGATAATTCAAACTGAGCTCGTAATCGCCGCGCATGGAGAAGCGCACGATACGGTGCTTGTTGGCGTCATTGATGTAGTAGTGTCCCTTTTGGTCTATGGAGAAATCGCGCGGGATGAGCAGCGTATCGTTTTCGAGTTTTGTCCCGAGCGCCTCTTTCTTGCTCCCAAAAGGGATGCGGAAGAGCTCGCGCG
>JANLWZ010000052.1:0-4725 GCA_031364865.1 Elusimicrobiota bacterium | reverse complement strand
CGCCAGCGATCCAATCGCCGACAACCCGATCGCTCTGGCTCTAGTCTCGTCGAACGATGGAGCGCATATGCTCAGGTTCTTGCGAAACCTGAAAAACCATGGGTTTTTCCCTAAGACTGTGGTCACCGACCGTTCACCGTTGTATCCCAAGACTATCGCCGAAATCTGGCCAGAGGCAAAGCATCAGCTTTGCGTATTTCATGTGATGTCGGAAATCAACGATCGCGTGTTGGATGCTGTTCGCGAAGTTCGGCGAGCAATCAAGCCCAAGCGAATCAAGAAACAGAAAGAATCTGTTTTTTCGGCGTACAACGAAAACGATGCCATGCAGGTTCGGCAGTCAGACACATGTGACAAAAGTCGAAGTAGAAAAGTCGAAGTAGCAGGCACTCTCCGAGTGCCGTTGCCCGAAGACACGGTGGGGCAGGTAAGTGCCACCTGCTCTTCTGCGGAACGGTTGGCAAATCCGCGCAATTCCCGCTGCATGTCTGGCTGCCGGATGCGATGGAAGGCCCGACGCCCGTCTCCGCGCTCATCCACGCGGCGACCATGGTCGCCGCAGGTGTCTATCTCGTCGCGCGGTCCTACGCCTTTTTCCAACTTTCTCCGCTGGCCCTGGAAGTCGTTGCCTGGACCGGCGGCTTAACGGCCATCTTTGCGGCGACGATTGCCGTCACCGCGGATGACGTCAAAAAAGTACTCGCCTATTCCACGATTTCGCAGCTTGGCTATATGGTGATGGGATTGGGCGTCGGCGGGTATTCCGCGGGTCTCTTCCATCTCACGACCCACGCGGCCTTCAAAGCGCTCCTCTTCCTTGGCGCGGGCTCCATCATTCACGCTGTGCATACGAACGACATGTGGAAAATGGGCAGTCTCTCGAAACAAATGCCGACGACCTTCTGGACATTTCTTTTTGGCACGCTCGCCCTGGTGGGATTCTTTGGTACCTCCGGTTATTTTTCCAAAGAAATGATTCTTGCTTCCGCTTATGCTTCGCATCACGTCCTCTTATATGTCATCGGCTGCGCGGGAGCGTTTCTGACGTCGTTCTACATGGCGCGGGCGTTCTCGCTCGTCTTCCTGGGTGAGCCGCGTGAGCGCGATCGCTTCGCGCACGCGCATGAATCACCCTGGACGATGACGCTGCCGCTGGCGCTCCTCGCCATCCCGTCGCTGGTCCTGGGCTATTTCATGCATTCGCCGGAAACACTGGAAAGATTTTTCCCGATGCACACGGCGCATGAAGGGCATGGGCCGCATTGGGTGGGCTACGTCGCCATGGGATGCGGACTGCTCGGTCTGCTTCTGGGCGGCATCTTTTACCTCGCCGCCAAAGACGTGCCCAAAAAGCTGGCCGAATTCTTCGCGCCGATCCATAAACTTTTGAAAAACAAATATTACGTGGATGAGATTTATTGGGCGCTCTTTGTCCGGCCCACCGGCAAGCTGGCGGAGAAGCTCGCATGGTTTGATCTGAATGTGCTCGATAAGATCTTTGTCGATGGCTTCGGTTGGCTCGCGACGTTCTGGGCGCGAATCCAAAGCTGGTTTGACGACCATGTCGTGGACGGCGCTGTGGACGGTACAGGATTTTCTGTGCAGGGCTTCGGCTCGCTGGCCCGGCGCGTACAGAACGGTTTAGTTCAGAACTATCTTCTCGTCATCACGATCGCACTGGTGACACTGATGATGGCGTTGGAAACGTTTGTTGGGAAACACTAGCTTCTAGGAGGCTTCAATGGGTGTACTTTCATTAATCACATTCCTGCCCGTATTGGGTGCCGTTATTCTGATGTTTCTGCCAAAGGAGAAGCCGCAGTTGGCGCGCGTTGTCGCCGTCATCGCTTCCGGCGCCGCCATGCTCGTCTCTTTCTGGCTGTGGGCGCATTACGACGCCTCGACCCCCGACTTTAAGTTCATCGAAAAGTTCGCCTGGATCCCGGGCTTCAACATCCAGTACTTCATGGGCATCGATGGTCTGGCGCTTGCTTTGGTGGTCTTGACCACGCTCCTCTCGTTCCTTTCGATCATCGCGTCCTTTAATATCGACCATCGCGTAAAAGAATATTTCTTCTTCTTCCTTTTACTCGAAACGGCCATGATCGGCGTGTTCCTCGCGCTGGATCTCTTCCTCTTTTACGTGTTCTGGGAATTGACGCTTGTGCCAATGTACTTCCTGATCGGTATCTGGGGCGGACCGAAGAAAGAATACGCGGCGATCAAATTCTTCCTGTTTACGCTCGCCGGCAGTGTCTTCATGCTGATCGCGATGCTGGCGCTCTATTTCAACACGATGCCGCATACGTTTGATTACACGGAGATCCTGAAGCAGAGTCCGAGGCTCGCTTCGGGACTGCAGCTCTGGATCTTTATCGGACTCTATCTGGGGTTTGCGGTGAAAGTCCCGGCCTTCCCGTTCCACACCTGGCTGCCGCTGGCGCATGTGGAAGCGCCGACTGCCGTATCCGTCATTCTGGCCGGCGTCCTCCTCAAAATGGGAACCTACGGCATCATGCGCTTCTGTTTTCCGCTCCTGCCTGTGGCCACGCAGAAACTGGCGATCTGGCTGGCGGTCATCGCGGCCATCAACATTGTTTATGGCGCTTTCTGTTCGCTGGCGCAGAAGGACATGAAGCGGATGATCGCCTATTCGTCCGTCAACCATATGGGTTACGCCCTCCTGGGCTTGGCGTCGCTGAACGTCATTGGCTTTTCCGGCGCGGCGCTGCAGATGATCAACCACGGCATCATCACGGGGGCTTTGTTCCTCCTGGTGGGCGTGATTTATGACCGCGCACACACCCGTGATATCGATGTTTTTGGTGGATTAAGCACGAAGCTGCCTGTTTACTCCGGCTTTATGGTGCTCGCGTGTTTCGCTTCTTTGGGGCTGCCGCTGCTCTCGGGCTTCGTCAGCGAATTCCTCTGCTTCCTGGGCGCTTATCAGGTCGCTCAGTACCGCTACATCACGCTCATCTCGCTCCTGGGCATCTTGATCACGGCTGCCTTCTTCCTCGTCATGATCAAGAAAGTATTCCTCGGCGTGTTCGATAACACGAAGTGGGAGAAACTCACGGATATGAACGCCCGCGAACTCTTGGCCGTCGTGCCGCTCTGCATTCTGATGGTGCTCTTCGGTATTCTGCCTTCCCTGCTTCTTGCGCCGATGAATTCATCGCTGATACATCTTGCTGAACTCGTGCGAGCCGTCCAACCATGAGTCAGTCTTTTCGCCTTTGCGCACCGGCGCTCGTCTTAAGCGGATTTTCTTTTCTGCTTTTCGCGATCGATGCGTTCCGCAGTAAGAACCTCCGCACGTCGTCACAAGTCTCGTTCTGGACGGCGATTGCTGGCCTTCTCGCAGCGGGTGCACTCCTGCCTTGCCGTGGATTTGATACTGCGATCCTCTACGGCAAAGGAATGCTGGTGGCCGACGGACTTTCCGTGTTCATGTCCTGGATCGCTATCCTGTCGACATTCCTCGTTGTCCTGTTAAGCGATCAGGACGAAGCGCATGCCGGTCCATCGTCCGCCGTTTATTTCGGGATGCTCCTGCTCTCGGCGACGGGTCTTTTGATGGCGGCTTCTTCGTATGACTTCCTGATGATTTTTCTGGCCATCGAAATGGTCGGCATCCCGGCATTCATCCTGACGGGTTTTAATCGTAATTCTCAAAAATCCGGTGAGGCAGCGATTAAATTTTTCCTGATCGGCGCATTTTCATCGGCCATGCTGGCTTTCGGTATCTCCCTTCTTTACGGTCTTGTAGGGTCGACCTCGCTGTCCGCACTGCAGCAGAGCATGCCGGCGCTGCAGGAAAGGTCTACGATTGCGCTCCTCGCTTTTTTCTTTATCATCGTGAGCTTTGGATTCAAGATCGCACTTGTTCCTTTTCACATGTGGGTGCCGGATGCTTTCGAAGGAGCGCCTACGCCCATCGCGGCTTATCTTTCCGTGGCTCCTAAGATGGTCGGCGTCGCCTTGGCCGTCCGCGTGTTTAACATGGCTCTTCCGGAAATCCCCTTAGGCCTCTTTCATCTCCTGTCGATCCTTGCGGCGCTGACGATGACGATCGCTAATGTGATCGGGCTGCAGCAGCGCAACGTCGTCCGTCTTCTGGCTTATTCTTCTATCGCGCATATGGGCTATGTCCTGTTGGGTGTGGTCGCGGGGGGAACGTCAGGCCTGCTGAGCATTTACATTTATGGATGGATTTACCTCTTCATGAATCTCGGTGCTTTCGCGATCGTCATCTGTCTTTCCCGCGTTCAGCACTCGAGCGATCTTTCCGCTTATGAAGGACTCGCTAAGCGCTCACCGATCTTAAGCGCGCTCCTGGTGCTCTTTCTCGTCAGTCTTGCCGGGCTTCCACCGACGGCCGGGTTTGTCGCCAAGTTTTATGTTTTCGCCGCGATTTATGAAGCGGGACGGCTTCCTCTTTTACTGATTGCAGCGGTGAACAGTGTGATCGCCGTGGGATACTATTTCAAAATCCTGCACGCCATGTATTTCAAAGAGCCAAACTTCCAGGGGGACATACGCCTACCGCTCTCCACCCGCTTTGTCCTTGCGGTGACTTCCTTTGTAACGCTTTTCTGGGGACTCGCGCCACAGGCCGGTGTCGCCCATCTGAAAAAGTTTATCCAGCAGCCTCCCGCACAGCAAGCGGTCAGTGAGACCCCGCAGCCATGAACCAAAGTCCGCTCCTGGCACAGGAACAAC
>JANLWZ010000403.1:0-10519 GCA_031364865.1 Elusimicrobiota bacterium | reverse complement strand
GACGATACCACCGGCGCTACAAGCGCAGCAACAGCTGCAGTCATAACGAATTTGATAGATTTAATCATAATGAGTCCTCCATGTTAACTAAATTGAAAGGTGATCAATTAAGGAGGTTACAGTTTTCAGGTGGGCTTCCCGGTCGCGTCTGACTGTCTCCCAGATTTGCCTGGAAGACAGTCACTTTTTAAGCATTAACGAGGGACTTTAATACCATGTCCAATGCAGATCATCCCTTTACCGGAGTTACTCGATCCAGTTGTAGGAACGAACACTTTTTGTCCACCGCCGATGCAGACCATGCGTCCAGAACCCGTGTTGGTGTTACCCGCCACAAGGTCAGCCAGAGGCACTTTCTGTCCACCACCGATGCAGATCAACTTGCTACCTGAGCCAGTGCTTGATCCAGTATTAGCAGAAACGAACACTTTCTGTCCGCCACCGATACACACCATTCTGCCGCCACGGTTACGGCCTCCGCCGCTACCATTGGCACAGTGACGCGCTTCAGCGATGGCAGCGCCCAATACCAGAGCAGCGATTGCCAAGCTAAACGTCATTTTTGAGTTCTTCATGTTAATCCCCTTTGTGTTATTTTTTTTGTTCTGCACCTATTTATCCCCTGAATATTACGAGAATGTGTCGCGCAGGTTAATTCCATATTGCCTGCAACAAATCTGCCTTGAATTCGGCCTGATTCCACTGTAGCCTTTTGGCGTAGTGCGTTCTTCCGCCTTTATCGTTCTGGCAATGTCCAGTCTCCTGACTCTAGCAGCTTCGACTGTTGGCGGGGCGGCGGACGATCAGCGGACGCGGAATATCCTCTTCCAGTATCAAAACTCCTCCGCACGGCAGGTAACCATCATTGGAGATTTCAACAATTGGCGATCCGAGCCCATGCGGCCCACCGCGCGAGGTATCTGGACGATCAACAAGAGCCTGGCTCCGGGGGTCTACAGATACGTTTTTATCGTCGACAAGCGCGCTGTCCCGGACCCATGGAACAAGAAGCGTGTGAAAGCCGGAAAATACAGCGTGTCGGTCTTGACCGTAAGTTCGCTCGCATCCCGGGAGTCGCAGCAGCAGCCGCAGCCTTCCGGCAGGGAAGTGGTTCCACAGGGCACGCCGGATGAGAGGTCGCCCTCCCAGGTCAGTCTGCGAAGCAGCTACAGCGAAGAGTCCACACCGTTTTATCGATGGACAAATATTGCCCGAGGCGAATTCTTTCCCATGCTGGATACCCGGGTGCGCCTTGAAATCTTGAACACTCGTTTTAAAGACGACTTTGATTCGATCACTCGAAACTCGGCGGGCCTAGGCATTATCAAGGCACTCGTAGTGGGTCTTTATGCTGACGCGCGGTACCGACTGCATACCATTGAGCAGGAATCATCCGGCGAGGAATGGATGTTTTTAGTAGCTGGACATCCAAAGCAGGGTCAGTTTGAAACACATCTGGGCATGCGAAAATATCCTGCCGTAGATACGCCCAGCAGTCTCTTCGAAGATATAGCTTTTATGGAAGGCTCAGGATCAGGGGGCTCGACCATCCAATCCATTGAGGATCACTTGTCCATTCGCGAGGTGGTCGGGGGCGTCGGTTGGACACCGGAGAACTTCTTCCTTTATGCCGAAGGCACTTCAGGGGACGTGAGCGACGGTAACTACCGGCGAAATGTGTCATTAGGCGGGGGCGGAAATCTGCTGGCGCCGCTGGGGCGCTCGTTTCCTTCGACGCTGTATGCTTTTATGGATGTGTCCCAATCGGAATATGCCTATCAAGTGCCGTCGTATTCCTCCAGCTTGCTCCTGAGAACCTACTCGCCAGGACTGTCGTGGCGGCTGACGCTCTCCAATGGATTCGTGCTGGGAGCCGAAGGCGGTCGCACGGTGAGCAAAGGCAATCATCCCGCCAACTGGGGATCTGTGGTTGTCCGCGTGCCGATCACTTCCGGTATTTCGTTGGACGCTCGCGCCCAGACCAGCTCCGACACCGTTTATCGAATGCGTGGACTCCAGTTCAGCCTCAACGGCAAGTTTTAATCCTCAAAATTTACTCACATTTACCTGACCTCTAAAAACGCGCTTATATTACAGATGGAAATAGCGCATTATTTCTTTTATTGACTGAGCGACAGTTTTTGGTTAAAAGCCAAGTGCTGAGAAAATGTCGAAATGAGCTGTATTTATAGACGAAATTCAGCGGCAACACATCCTTAACATTAGCAGGATAAACTAATCTCAAACAAGAGAATAGAACGAAACCAAGGAGGTTTTACCATGAAAAGGCAAATGGCAGTGACGTTGAGTATGGTGTTCGCGGGGGTTCTTCTCACCACGGGCATCGCTGAAGCACGTCGTGGAAACCGCAACAACCAGGGAAGCAATATCTCTGGACCTGGCCGCGGTGGACCCGGCCCTTGCGTGTCTGCCGGAACAGCCCGTAGCTCCAACTCGGGATCCGGTATGGTCTGTGTAGGCAAAGGTGTGAAAGTTCCAGCTGGCTCGGTAGGCACTCGCACCAGCAACTCCGGACGTGGCTGCATCAAAGGTAGTGGGTCAGGCAGTGGCGGAAACTCGGGTTCTGATTCAGGACCGGGAATGCGCAGTGACGCCACTCGCACGAGTAACTCTGGAACGGGCTGTATTCGCTAAATAAAGTTTATCGGGCCACTGTCTTCCAGGACCCTTACTGGATGGCAGTTTGGACCCCGGTAAAATGAAATTCCCTCACCAGTTAATCCGGGACGCTTTCAATACAACATCCGCATGCGACCAGGCCTTTTTGTAGCGCTTTTCGATCAGCTGCGCGTCGTCATTCTTTTGAGCCCGCAGCGCCTGGGACAAGCCGAACAACGACCAGCCGTTTTCAGGGTGTAGTCTCAAATCTTCCCAATAGATAGTTTCCGCCTCTGCCGGTCTTCCAGCGCTGAGCAGAACAGCACCAAGCGCCTGTCGTAGAGGGTAATGCCATTCGTATGGCTCAGCGTAGCTCAGGCTGTCTTCCAGCCGCACTGCTGTCTGAAGGTGGCCGATTGCCACGTCGAAGCGCTTTCGCTTGGCGGCGATCTCGCCGGACAGCGATTCTATGCCGAGAGTCAGCAGCATCCGGCCAGGATTGTGAGAGAACATCGACTCATCCAATGCCTTCTCGGGGAGCAATTTTTTTATGACGGCCAGGGCTTTTTCCGCATTCGCTAAATCGCCCTTCGCCAAAAACGAAAGTCCGCGGGCGTATTGCCAGACTCCGTAAGAATACGTGGACTCCCGAAGCGGGCTGGGCTCCTTGAGCATTTCATCCCAGCGGCCGAACCGGGTCAGAGCGAAGTAGGGCACCACGCGCACCGCCGCCATGATCGGACGCTCTTTGAGCATTTCATCGTTCCCGGGCATGGCGACTCGCCTTGCCGTGGCAATCGCGAGCTTGCCCTGGCCGTCGAACATCGCCGCAACAGAAAGGAAGTGCAGGTTGTGCGGATAATATCCGGTCGTGTATTCGTTGGTGATGCCGCATTGCTCGATATAAGCTTCATCGACGGCAGCGGCGCGTTTATTGCTCAGGATCGCTTCGTTGTAGCGGCCGGTCTGCATATAGATATGGGAGGACATGTGAAGCAGATGACCGGCTGCCGGGACCAGCGTTCGCAGACGATCCGCGGCCGCTTCCGCTTTTCGCGGGTAGGTCATTTCCAGAATATGGATATAGAGGTGCAGTGCGCCGGGATGGTCCGGATTACGGGCCATCACGTTCTCCAGTAATTGAACAGCTTCAGCGATCCGCGGCCGCGGGCTCCCGTCCCTTAACCAGTAATCCCAGGGTCGTTCGTCCATCAATGCTTCCACATACATCACGGCGGCGTCGAGGTCGTCAGGATATCGCTTATGCACTTTCCACATGGCCTTCGTGTAAGCTTCGTTCCGCTCCTGCCGATCTTCGGGACGGCCGGAATAGCGCGTGGCCAGCGCATTAATATAGTCCTGCTCGCGTCGGGAAAGTTTCGATTTTCTAGCGAGCGTCAGCTTCATGATTTCATAGGCAACGGACTCATCTTCGGGCAGCATGTCGAGATTAATATTGGGGCCAAGAACCAGCGCCTGTCCCCAGAAGGCCATCACACAGTCCCCATCGAGATCTGCGGCGTGACGGAAGGCGCGGCGCGCCTCAAAATGGTTGAAAGCATAAGCCAGGTTCATGCCCTGATCGATATACGCCTGTGCCTGTGGATTGGCCGTGACGGGGAATTTGTGCTTTCCCATATCCCGCAGCCGCGGCGGTTTGCTCATGTCCATCGCTTCTTCCGGTGTCTCCGGCGCGCAATGAGACGGCTTCGATTTTACCGTGGATGTAGAACTGTCCGGCGGGGTGGAGTGCGCTCGGAGCTCGGGCGGAGCGAGCAGTGAAACAGCAGCGACAACGGTGTAAATTTTAATTTTCACTGGCCCAGTATAACAGAAGGGAATTGAGCTAAGGGTTGCGCGGAAGTTCGTGCGGAACGAGAACGATTTCGATGCGACGGTTTTGCTGACGTCCCTCAGGCGTAAGGTTTTCGGCGATAGGGTGGGTTTCTCCGTAGCCTGCCGCGATCAAGCGATCGGCGGCGATCCCGGCATTGTCCTGGAGGTAGCGCACCACGGATGTGGCGCGCGCGGTGGAAAGCTCCCAGTTGGTCTGATATTTGCTGCGTAAGGCTGCACTGATGGGAACGTTGTCCGTATAGCCCTCGATGCGGATGTCTTTGTCAGCCAATTTCTTGAGCACTTCGCCAACCCGATCGATGACTTTGCGACCTTCAGGCTTCAGCACCGATTCCCCTGTGTTGAAGAGGATTTTATCCACCATGTTCACTGTAAGACGACCCTGGAGCTGAGTGATGGTGAGTTGACCGGCCTGGACTTCCGCTTTCAGGCCATTCATAAGTTCATCGTAGGAACCCTTCACTTTGGCGATTTCCGCATCTTTTTCCCTCTGCACGGCCTGCAAGCGCTCGTTAAAATCCTGGTTTTGCTTGGTGAGCTCGGCCAGGCGGTCGTTGAGTTCGCCTTTTTTCGCGTCCAGCGTCTTCATCAGTTCGGCGTTGGTGTTCTTTTGATCCTGAAGAGTGGTCATCAGAGCATTGATCTGGTCCTGGAGGGACTGCGCCTGGAGGGACAGCGAATCCACCTGCGCTTGAAGCTGCTGACGGTGGTCGACTTCTTTGCGGTAAACCGATTTCGAAACACACCCCGCGCCGAACACAAGGAGCGGAAAAACGATGGCGAGAAAGTTCAGTAAACGATGCATTGGCTAAAGCATACCAAAAGAAAATTGTGTCAGGCACATCACGTTTCTGCGCTTCTCCCTGAGAATTTCACCCAAATCATTCCTTGCCTGTGGCTAGTTTGCTTTTGGTTTTGCGGTGTCGAATCCCAGGGTCCGATACACGTAGCACACTCCGAACCATGCGCTGAGCAGCAAGAAGACCGAAGCAGCCAGAAGAATAATCTTAGGCACCAGTGTCTCGATAAACAACAGCGCTACCGCGATAACGATAACGGCCGACAACGCCCTCACCATTCGATCAATATTCCCCACATTACACGTCATGATGTCCTCCTTTTTTGCACAAATCCCACCCAACCCTCTTTTCGAATTTTATTGATAAATAAACTTGTTTACTACGTGTCGCATAAAGTTCAAACGTTTGAATTTGCTCCGCCTCCCCGCCCCTACAATCGATGGGTTATTTCCCGCAGCAGCAACTGGACGAGGCATCAGAATTAGCCGGGCCAGCCCAACCGAGTTTGCGCAAAAGTATCGCCATCAAGCAGAAGTGTGTAAACGCAGACTGCAGGAGATTGATCCCGATGAACGCCGTAAACCAGAGCCAGTTGGAATGCACCCAATGCGCCAGCGCCAAACTGATGAGAATGCATGCTCCAGCAATCCCGCGAATTCGATGAATTAAGTCCATAATCCCTCCCTCTATTTTGCTCTATATTTCAGCGCGTCTGCCGCGATTTCCATCCTGCCTTAACATGGGCGTAACGGTGGTCTGTGAAACTTAGGTTATGAAATCGTTCAAACACATCAACCTCTCACCTCGTGAGTTAGGCGTCATCTTCCTGATAGGTTTTATCTTCGGGATCTTGATGCTCGCCGTGAGATAAACCTGCCACTCTCGTCTGAACATCGGCTAACCGGAACTTCGGGTTACCAGAGAGGCGGTATACCGGTGCGGCGGTAAACCGGAGTGTCGGTTTCGCCTCCGCCCTCAGGCATTCCTCCAAGTACGCATCAGAAATACCCACAAGGCGATGGCGAGTGCAAAACACATTCCCACCGCGTAGATGTTATGTTTTTTATTAAACCGCTTAGAAACTTCAGCCAAAGCCCATGTGAATACTAAGACGCCCGTTATTGAAACAGGAAGGATCGCCAGGTCAGTCATAGTCTCAGGAATGTTCATTTAGTATCGCGGCACCGAGGGATCGACTTCCTCGCTCCACGCGTCGATGCCGCCTGCCATGTTCACGACATTCGTGAAGCCTTTTTTCTGAAACCAGATCGCCGCCTGATAGCTACGCACGCCGTGGTGGCACTGGAAAATGAGCGTGGTGTCTTTCGGCAGGTTAAGAATGGGTTCGGCTTTCTCCTGGCTATTCACGAGGATCGCACCCTTAATTCGAGCTCGAGCATACTCCTCCTCCGTGCGCACGTCCACGAGCTTCGCCTCCGGATGACTTTTCAGATACTCCGCGGTCTCAGCGCACGACCATTCTTTAATGTCCATGACTTAGTATCGCAAAGAATGCATCCTGAGTCTTCCGATCGGGGAAATGAATGATAAACAAGCGATTGATCTCGACGCCCTCGGGCGATCGCACAAGCGCCACATCCAGGTCGATGCGAAATCCGCCGCCATACCGAGTAAGAATCGGCATCATCGCTTCACGATAGGCCTGATATGTGGATTCATCCGTGACTTTAAGCCCGATCAGATTTTCATGCATGGCAGCACTCACTGGCTCGGCGGCACGGGCTCCACGACTTGATCACCCGAATGACTCATATAGGTGACATTGCGGGCCGTCATATCCACTCGGTAGTGTGCGCAGCCTGCAGCGACGATTTCTTTGAGAAATGTCGTGTAATTCGTCTGTCCTCGCTGCACTCGCTTCAGAGCTACTGACAACGCCGCTTTATTGAGGGTATCTCCAACAGACAATGGCTTCCATTCCTTCGGAACAGGCGCATCCCACATATTTTCGAGGCCATAATAAGTGATGGCATGCTGCGTTGTCACCGTCTCATAATGCGTGACGCCAGCGTCTTTCAACGCATCGAATACCCTCGGGTATGTCCATTTCTCCCGAGCGGCGACTGCCAGCAAGTCTTCTATCTTCTTAGCGTCAAACACAGGGCCTACCTCATCTTTAATTTCTGGCCGCCTCGTAGCGGACTGTTTTTCCACGACTTGTTCCCTCATTACCGCCACATCATCCCAGAATTTATGCATGCCTTTGTATCGCTTGCTGTTGGCAGCTTCGATGCGAGCTTTTTCTTCTGCTGAAGCGACAAAGACCATACCGTATTTCTCGGAAAAAGCAATTTTCGGATTCATGCGGTTCACGGGATACCAGGAATTGATTCTGTATTTCTTGCCGCGATATTCAATGTCCGCCCTGATGTACGTGGCATCGGGACCGATGTCAGAGATTTCGCGCGTCTTCCCCAGCGCCGCCACAAGCTTCTGAACAATCGTCTCATACTCGGAAAACTCCGGACCACTGATCGTTCTTGATTGGCGGCTGGGATGCGAGGTAAAAGTAATGTGATCAGCGGCTTGGACGGCCACTGAAAGCAACATCAAGACCATCGAAAGATAGCTTGCTCGTTTCATCGGGGCCCTTTTCGCACAAATCCCGCCCAGCCTCACTTCTCGCTTGGAAATTTCAGTCAGATTTACCCGGGCACAGCTGGTGCACTATGTTTCACCCCTGTGTCAGACAGAGATGATGGCCTACGTTGCACCTGTGTGTCTGACGCCAGTCCGTTGCATATTTTGACAAAAAATATATAAGCCCACGCCTGCGACGGCCCCCAGGATTGTATGGATCGGAATACCCGCGAGGCTAAAAAGAAGCGACATTCCCAAAGATGGGAGAAAGAAGGCAGCATCATGAGCAGCAAGACTGCTTAAGAGCGCGGCAATGGGTAGATAGAAAAGCGTGGTGGCATGTTGGACAAGTATTCCTCGCAGACCTGCCATCCAGTAGGAACGGGTGCGCGCCGGATCGAGAATAGGAACCCCAAGATAATGCCCTACATACCCGGCAGCCAATGTTGAAAGTGCTATTGGGAGAATGCCCGCCGAAAATTTAAAGACAAAGACTTGCTGGGGCATCTGAAAACCAAACCAGTAGATGGCCCAAACCAGCCGGAATGCCGCGAACCAGAATTCAGCGAGCAAAGAAGGAGACACGGGCAGAGGATAGGATTTTAGAGTGTCATTGGCTAGGTGGCTGGCGAAAAGTTTAGCGCGCTAAACTTTGCGTTTGAGGGTTAAACTCCCCTAAAAACGACGTTAGGTACGTACCTAACGTCGATTTAAGAGGTATTTCACCACCACAATCGAGGCCGGTTGGGGTGAGGTGCGGAGAGAGGCGAGCGAGGGAGCGCCATCGAGCCCGACTGCCACTATGGAGGGCTCGAGCGGACGAGCGAGAGGCGACAGTTGTTTGGAGCCTCCGCCGCTCGGAGCGCATCGCCCCAGCCGGCCGAGCGACGTTATTGAAGGCGGCGGAGCGTGACGTTGTCGCCGTTTTTCACATCGTTTGCGCTATACCGATGATCGCCATTCTTATAGATAGCTACCAGTTTGGGATCGGACGATAACGTGACCACGGAATCACTGCCTTTGAGCTTCAGCGCGATCTTCTGCGCCTGGTGATCAAGGCTCTTTATTTCTCCCTGCAGTACTGTCCATTGAATGTTCTGCGCCGCGGCGGAGGCAGAAGCGGAAGCAGCAGCGGCAGTAGCCGCCGCGTCAGCAGCTGCATTAGGATTTTGCTGGATCGTGACATTACCGGTGGGTTCGCCGGATACCGTCACATCAGAGCCTTGACCTTTGACGGTCACATCGCCTGCCCAGACATTCGTAGAAGCCAACAGCACACTCAAACCAAGGAACGTCATTACTTTTTGCATTTTTGGTCTCCTTTAAACATAGATGCCTACGTTAGTTAGACACCCCCAGGAGAACTTTGGGGTACAGGCTCGCCATGGGGAGTGCCGCGCTCTGAGCAGCTCGCCTCCAAACAACTGTCGCCTCTCGCTCCTCCGCTCACCCGCACCACACACCGCCGTCCTCGCAAAAATGAATATTCCTGGGTTGTCTGCATCTAAGGGATAGGAGATTCAATGGAAAAGCCCCCTTTACCGCACCTTGATAATGTGTACTTTCCAGTGTACACTTTTGTCGGAGGTATCCAAATGACCCATACAGTAACTCTTAAGGAATTGCGGCCTCAATTGCCCCGCATTGCCAATGCGGTAGAGCGAAAGCTCGATCGTTACATTGTGACGCGGCACGGAAAGCCTGTGATGACGATCTTAAGCCCTGATGATTATGAGGGGCTACTGGAGACCATCGAAATCCTTTCTGATCGCAGTGCGTTGCGCCGTATCAAGAAATCGATGAAACAAGCTCGGGAAGGGAAAACTTCTTCTTGGGAAATGGTGAAGCGCCGCCTTGATCAATTATCGGCTTGAACTTACTAAGGAGGCGGAAAAAGCGCTTGAACGCATCCGGCGTTCCGATCGTAAGCTGTATGGTCGCTTTGTCACTGCCATTGACGAAATACATGCTCACCCCCATTGGGGAAAGCCACTCCAACGTGATCTGCGGGGATTGTGGTCCTATCGACTAGGAAGCTATCGCATTCTCTACGAAGTGCATCACCACAAGTTACTCATTGTTGTCATTGATCTCGGCCACCGCCGAGCGATCTACGGTACCCATTAACTAGACATCCTCAGAACATTTGGCGAGGCCGGCTGGGGCGAGGTGCGGAGAGAGGCGAGCGAGGGAGCGCCATCGAGCCCGACTGCCCCTATGGAGGGCTCGAGCGGACGAGCGGGAGGCGACAGTTGTTTGGAGCCTCCGCCGGCTCGGAGCGCATCGCCCCAGCCGGCCGAGCAAAAGAAAACCCCCCGGGTTTGCACCCGAGGGGTTCTTGGTAAGTCAGTTAGCTAGTTGGTTAGCAGGTTCGTTGGTTAGAAACCAAAGAGCATGTCGGCGTACGACGGCACCGGCCAGAGGTCCTTCGGGAGAAGGACTTCGAGGGCGTCGATGTCTTCGCGCAGAGCGGCCTGAGCGGTGAAGACTTTGTCGCGGAAGGCTTTAGCGCGATGCTCGCTGTTCGATTCGGCTTCAGCGGCTTCGCGGGCTTCTTCCAACGCTTCGGTTTTCGCAGTCGCTGACGCCAGAAGCTTCGATACCTTGTTCAAAAGGTCCGACTGAGTCTTTGAGTCCGCACC
>JANLWZ010000401.1:0-2814 GCA_031364865.1 Elusimicrobiota bacterium | reverse complement strand
CGGCCTCTACTTTCTCAAGCGGAACTCGCTCTTCGGTCCTCTCGGGGACGATGTTCTGACGGAGCTCGTTGGAAAATTGCGCCTCATTCAGGTGGAAAAAGGTGCGCTCGTCCTGCGCGCGAATGAGCCTGCCGACTCCCTCTATTTCATACGCAACGGCCGCGTACGTATTTCTACGCAGGCACAGTCCGCCGATCAGGAAAAAGCCATCGCTTACCTCGGCCGCGGGGACGCGATCGGTGAACTGGCACTTTTGACAGGAGAACCGCAGGCCTTTAACGCCATCGCGGACACGCCGTGCGAATTCCTCGTGCTGACCAAGGCGGATTTTGACACGATCCTGGAAAGTCATCCTCTGGTGGGCATTCATCTGTCGCGCGCGCTTTCCAAGCGCCTCGCGATCTCGATCAGCCCCAGGATGGACAAGCCCAAACAGCCGCGCCTGGTGACGCTCGTGCCGGCGCTTCCGCATGAAGCCATGATCCTCTTCAGCATTAATTTTGCGGTGGCGCTCGTCGAGCAGACGCGGCGGAGGGTGCTTGTGCTGGACGTCGGCGCGCGCTCAGGCGATATGGCGCGCGCTCTCGGCCTTCCGGCGTCGCCCGCCCAGGAAGCGCTCTACCGCGAAGAAGATCTGCTCGATCTCAAATGCCTGCAGAAGCTGGCGTCGATCCATCCCTCAGGTCTCGAGTTTCTTTCCATTCCCCCCCGCTTGCTCAAAGAGAATCTATTCAATGCGGTTCCGCCTTTCTTAAGCCTGCTGAAAGATCACTACGACTTTGTGGTCGTACTGGCCCCTGTTGAAAAGGATCCTCTGAGTCAGGCGATCGTTCAGGAGTCCGATTACATCTATTTTATTTCCTGGGACCAGGCCGACGATGTCACGGGCGCCGTGCGCGAGGCGTTGACTGAAAACGCCAAAGGCCCATCCGTGGCCATTCAGCACATTCGCCTGCACCATCCGAGCTCGACCACGTCCGCTCAAGTTCCCGCGGATTTCCGCGTGCCCTGGAGCGAACTCTATCACCAGCCTTTCCGCGAAAGCGGTTCTCCTTATTTGCCTGTGGAGTCCGCTAAAGCAACCATCATCGCGCTGGAACGCATCGCGCGAACGCTGGGAAGGCTGCGCGTCGGTTTGGCTATGGGTTCAGGCGCCGCTTACGGCTACGCGCTCATCGGCATTCTGAAAGTGTTCGAGCGCGAAGGCATCCCGATTGATCTGGCTGCCGGCACGTCCATGGGCGCACTGCTGGGAAGTTTTTTCTGTGCAGGAAAATCTCCGATGGAAATCCAGGAAATCGCCAAAACCATCACCAAACATTGGCTCAGGCAGAATATGTTTGGCGACATTACCTTCCCGCATGGCGGTTTTTTAGCCGGGCAGACGCTCAACGCATTTTTGCGCAGCGTTCTCGGCCACATCGAGTTCTCTCAGCTGCCGCTTCCGTTCGCCGCCGTCGCTACCGATATCCGCACCGGCGAAGAGATTGTCATCAACGAAGGCCGCGTGGCAGATGCCGTACGTGCGTCGACCTCGCTGCCCATCATTTTCAAGCCTTACCTGCACAAAGGCCGTTATCTTGTCGACGGGGGACTAATCAATCCTGTTCCGACGTCGGTCGTAGCGCGCATGGGGGCGGACGTGCTCGTGTCGGTCAATCTCACGGCGAAGCCGTCCATTCGCAGGGGTCTGGCCACCAAGAAGAATATATTCCCGCTGGCGCCGCGTTCCCCGGGCATGGCGGAAGTCTTCTTTAAAATGCTCTACACGATGCAGTATGAGATTGCGCAGGCGCGCACGGAAATCGCGCACGTGGTGATCGCTCCGGACATGCATGATTTTCTCTGGACGGAATTCCACCGCTCGGAAGAAATCCTCAAGGTAGGCGAAGCCGCGGGTGAAGAAGCCGTGGCCAAAGTAAAAGCCCTACTCCCTTTTTTCGCAGACTACTGCAAAGTCCCTCTCGGCATATCCCTCAGAGCCTATTAATCTGCAGCCTGTTTGAGCGTGGGGCCAGGCCCAACGGAGCAACATGGTTGAGCTTTAGGCCTGGCCCAACAGACAAACGTGGTTGAGTATTGGGCCAGGCCCAAAGGAGCAAACTAGCGCAGTTCTTGGGATTGTCCGGAAGCGGCCATGCGAGCTTGTGGCGAGATTTTTCCCCAGCTTCGCATTTTGAGTAGAACTTGCTCGGTGATCGGTTCAGCTTTGCCAATTAAATCGTAAACAAACTGTTTATATTGTTGGCGCTGCAAGTTCCTCTCGTGACCGAAATATCCCAATAAAAAGGACGAATCAACAAGTTCATCCGGCTCACCTCGCATGAGTCGTCCAAAGTCACTCCATAAATAATCCTCAGGACGTTCCACCATGCCTGCTCGAACGGGATTGAGATGGATATAGCGCGCCACCGTTGTGAAGTAGGCATCCTTTTGAACAGGAATGCTATGAAACCGAGACTGAAATACAGGGCCAACTGTCCCATATTTATAGTTAAACCAGCCCGAGAAGAGCGTTTTGAATAAGTGCATCGTCTTCGAAAGAGAATGGTCCAACGTTTGGATGAGCAGATGAAAATGATTGGACATGAGACAGTAGGCGTGAAGTCTAAAGGGATATTCCCTGTTAGAACGCTTCAGAAAATCAAGAAACTTATGACGGTCAGACTCGTCATGAAAGATAGGGAGCTTTCGAATACCGCGGTTGTAGACGTGGTAAATGAGACCCGGGACATCAATGCGAGGAGCACGAGACATGCCATACCCTTAGATGCAATCAGCACATAAATATTCATTTTTTTCTTTCTTTGGGCC
>JANLWZ010000395.1:0-4062 GCA_031364865.1 Elusimicrobiota bacterium | reverse complement strand
GCGGAGGGTGACTTTTTCGCCCATCGGCGCGTCATGGAGATTAAAACGCAGGCGCCTGTCTTCCCAATCGCGAGGGTAGTAATGAAGGAGGTCTTGCGGCGTATTCAGACCGATTTTGGAGAGGATGGCCGCCCGGGCGGGGCCTACGCCTTTAAAGAATTGAAGAGAGTCCTGCGGCTTGCTTCGTGACGGTGAATCTGGCACAATCTCGCCCTTATGGCATTCCGATGCGACATCTGTGGTAAGGGACCTGTGGCCGGCAAATCGGTGAGTCACTCTCATCGCGCGACCAATCGCCGATTTCTCCCCAACGTGCGTTCCATGCGCGTTATTCTCCAAGGAAAAACGCAACGAGCGAAAGTCTGCTCCCGCTGCGTTCGTTCAGGCAAGATCGTAAAGCCCAGCCTCCGGCTCGCCGCCGCTTAATTCATTACTTTACTGTTACGCTGATCCCTTTGGTAGGACTCGAGGCGGAAGCGTACATCTTTTTTGGCATTCGCCCTGCTAAATACGCGTGGCGGCCTGCTTCTACGCCTAACTTCATCGCCAGGGCCATTCGAACGGGGTCCGTCGCCTCGGCGACCGCGGTGTTCATGAGCACACCTGCCACTCCAAGTTCCATCGCCAGAGCCGCATCCGAAGCCGTTCCTACGCCAGCATCCACAATCACAGGAACTTTAGCCTGATCCAGAATAAATTGAACGGGGAGTGGATTTAAGATCCCCTGACCGCTTCCGATAGGTGCTGCTAACGGCATTACGGCGGCCGCACCGGCTTCTTCTAAACGCTTCGCAATGATGGGATCGTCCGAGGTATAAGGCAGAACCACAAACCCTTCCTTTACCAATATTCGCGTGGCAGCGAGTGTCGCTTCCACATCGGGGAACAACGTTTTTGGGTCACCGATCACTTCTACTTTCACGAGATCGGTTTCTAACATTTCCCGCGCAAGACGTGCCGTACGGATGGCGTCTTCGGCGGTGTAGCATCCCGCGGTGTTCGGCAGGATAGGAAGCCCTTCCGGAAGAAAATTCCAAAACGATTGTGAAGATTTGTCGGAGAGATCCACACGCCGGATGGCCACGGTAACCATGGCGGGTTCGGAGATCGTCAGCGCTTCCTTCATGAGTTCGAAGGTCTTGTATTTTCCGGTGCCTAGAATGAGGCGCGAACGATAGGACTTTCCAGCGATGATGAGTGGAGAATCGGGTTTCATGACGAAATTATAACACTTGCCAGATGGTCGTCGCTTCGGCGGCATTGCTATAAATCTGACGATACGCCTTCGGATCCGAAGAAATCCATTCCTGGTTTTTCCTCCACATCGCGCCCACGTCTATCCCGGGCCTTTGAATGAGGACAGGCCGCGTGAGGACATGGGTCACAAGATTTTCTTTAAGCAGGCGATGATACTCTTCCCGGCTCGTGCAGTAGAACAACTGAAGGGTCGTGCGGCGCGTATAAAGAAATACGAGAGCATCCAGGGCATTTTGCAATCGTGCCTCCGGAGGCAGATGGGCGTTGATCCACGTCCAGGTTTCTCCGGGGAAAACGGACGCCGGATCGTTCCATTTTTCCCGAGAGTGTCGAATGGCTTGTATCCCACTGGACAACATCAAAAGTGAAAGGGCGATGCACCCCCCCGTCTGCCATCGCCGCGGTAGAGCGGCACGTTCCCCTAAATTTTGTAGGCCCAGGCTTGCGAGAAGCGCTATGAGCGGCATCAATGGCACGGCGTAATGAATTTCAAGCGTTCGCCAGAGCGAGTGCATCGCAAAGAAAAAGACCAGACCCACAAACAGCGAAAGAATCATCGCGCGACTGGAGCGCTTCGTGCTGTCCAGCTTGTATAGGCTGGAGGCCATGAGGAACCAAACGATCATGGTCAGCAGTAGGCTGAGCAGTATCCCGGTTGGAGAATAAGGAAGCGGCACCCCCAGGAAGGCGCGTACAAAAAAAAGATTCGTGATGCGATTCAAATGGTCCACAAAACTCGCTGGTGACAAAAGCGCTTGGACAGACAGGCTCCAGTTTGCTGTATAGCCCGATAGGGTCGAAGTGAGGAAATAGTTGCGAATGGCAAAGAGACTTCCAACCAGCAATGTCGTAACGGCCGTGATCACGCAGTCCCGTTTACGACCTGCAAAAAAAAGTACGCAGAAGAAGATGGGGAGCAGAATCATGCCCACCGATCGCGCCAAGACGGCGCTTCCTAACAGCACGCCCAAAATCCAGGCATCTCGCTTCTGTGTGCGGGCCAGCATGCTATTGAGAAGGGCATAGCAGGCAACCACCATCAATAGAAAAATAGAGGAGGACATGACAAACGACGATTGAAGAACAATGTACGGGTTGAACGCGAAGAGCGCAAAAGCCATCCATCGAAAAGGCGGACGGAGAAGAGACTGTGCCAGTTTCCAGAATACGGCGCTGCTGCAGAGCGTCAACGTGATCGGTACGATTTTCAGCTGATCCCAGTGAGGATCGAAGTACTTCACAAACGGCATTAAGACGACAGGAAAAAGCGGAGGATACGTGGTGACGAAGGGCAACCCAGGGATGTGGAGAGCTCGGTAGCTCCCCTGCCAAAGTGACTGAGAAAGCAGGATGTTCAGCGCATCATCGTTCGAGGAGCCCACCCAATAAAATTGGGCTTGTGCAAGGTAAAGTGTGGCCGCGACAAACGCCATCACCAGGATCCAGAAATTTTCTTGAGGCTTGGTCAACGGATTTTCAGCCGCCGCCAATGGCTTGAATTATTTCGACTTCATCGCCTTCACGGAGGACAGTATCCGCATACTGGAGACGTCGGATGATCTTGAGATTCACCTCGCAGGCGACGCGGCCTGGAGCAATCTGCAGATCATCGAGAAGCTGCTTCAGCGTCATGGGAGCTGTCACCGCCTTCGTTTCGCCGTTGAGTGTGATGTTCATACAAAAATTATACTTAGCTTCTAATCTCTTCCAGCCATCGGCGCGCCTTTCGGCTCGACGGATGGAGACGAACGTTTCGCTCAAACTCCTGGAAGATTTTTTGTTGAAGTGCTTTGGGAGCTGGTCTCCAGACCTTCGTCATCCAATACGCCGGATCGGCGTCAGGATGCACATGATCAAAGGCAAGGTTGCGGGTCCATGACTGAAAGTCCGGCAGACGCCGGAGATAAATAAGGACAAGGTCATCCCAGTACACAAGAGCCCAGTCCTTTCGTGGAAAATAGGTCTGAAAAGGAATCGGCAGGTACTGCGTGGACGGGTATTTGACCACGGCCATGTGGAGGCCAAGCTCTGACAAAAAGCGCTGAAACGCTTCGGGTGTTCCTTGAGACGCCGCACTCATGACCGGCTGGAGCGTGCGGTATCCTTCCACCGCAGGATAGCGTCCATCGATAAGGACAGGAGGCCTTCCTTCGAGAGTCCACAGATAGTAACCGCCCAGCTCATACTCATGAAAAAAAGGCATGCGTAGACCGCTCTTTTGGATGAACTGCGCCGCTTCTACAGGAAAAATGCTTGTACGCACGCCCCATGCCGGTCGCAGTGAAAAAGAAGACAAGGCGACCATCAACCCTGCTGCCACGAGCAGACGGGATTCGGTGAATAGACGCATTCGCTCGGCAGCCTGCAAAACAAGCCATGGCACTGCCCAGATCACAAAGAACGGGTAAAGCGAGGCGTAGCGCGCGCTGAGCACACTCAAGAAGACTGACGTGCCGACAAACGCCGTACTCAGCTTCTTCTTCCGATAATGCTGATAAAGGGCGGCTGTCCAGAAGAGCCCAAGCGTCACCCAAAAAAGCTCAAGATGCCCGTACGGCGTGTGTGCCCAACCGAGCACGTGCACGGGAGAGAGCGTAAAATCCTGCCAGCCCATGCCGTAGATATTCCAACCGTAGGGATTACAGAGCGTCGCCAGAAGGCAGACTGAACCCAAAGAGAGGAATCGACGTCGTGCGGCAGGTTTATGGAATCCTTCACAAACGAGATAGATCCCCAGGACAGCTAATCCGAGAATAAATCCGCGATGGACGTTGGCCCAGAGGATAAACAACAGCGGCCAGAGCA
>JANLWZ010000386.1:0-2372 GCA_031364865.1 Elusimicrobiota bacterium | reverse complement strand
CGAAAGCCACGGCCGCAACCGTAGTCGGGAAGTTAGGTGGCTCCCCAATCGAGGCAAATCTGGGCACTGTTGGGCATTGAGGTTACCGCTCAGATAGTGGGTAGGGGTGTTAAAACCGAATCGCTGACGGAAACTGACGCCGATGCAATTGGTCGATGGCTCGACGACTATTCCGCGAGCAACCTTACGTGGAAGGCTGACATCGCGGTGGCGCATACCGTCGTGCCACTTTCGCGGGATAGGCTGCGCAATTCCACTCTATTGCGCCGTCCTTCATGTAGGGTGTCATCACGAATTTCAACTTCGCCGGAATACGGTAGGCTTCCGCATCAAGCTCGGCGCTGATCACGCCATCGCGCGAGATGTACACGCCGCGCGGCGCAGCTACTTCTGAGCCAACACCGCTAAGCGATCCTTTCTTCTTGGCTTTTTCCGAGATCTCCGAGATTGTTGATTCGATCCCTCCGTACCATTCAAGACCGACTCGCCACCGGGCAATATAGTCTTGATACGCGGGCAACCCGATAAACCATAGGTACTCGAAGCCCACAAGTAGTACGAAGAACGTAGCGCGCCCGCGCCAGGGCGTTTTGTTCCTCGCGCGTCGGTAGACGAGAAAGCCAAGAAACAACGTAACGCCTGCAACGGCCCCGAGAATCAACGCGGTTTGCACTGTCCCTTCGGACATCGCTAATCGGGGTGAAGGCACGGCGACGCCAAAGGCCGGGTCCGAAGGAAGATCCGCGACCATATTCCCCGGCACGTTGTAGTCAATGCCATGAAACCGAGTGAGCCATCCCGAGCGTTCACCGAGCATCTTCTGCAGATGAGGGGCGCGTTTCGCCAGATCCGCCATGGGTACTTCAGCGCCATGTACATACTCAAGGTTAAATGCCGCCAAGGCGTCCGTGGACTGTTTATCCGGGGTGAGCGTGTATAGGGTCAGATCAAACGTCCCGGAATGGGTGGAAAACTTGAGGGGGAAAGAAGGATGCTCGGCCTTGTACGCGAGGTGAAGCGGCTTTATCTCCGCGTAGTTACCCTGCAGCGCCCCAAGCTTCACCGTAAGGAAGACGGCGCCCTTTCTCAGGTAGTAACGCTGGTTTTCGGGTGGCACGAAACCGAACCCGTTTTGCTTCAACCACTCGTTGAGTTCGTCACCGGCGGTATCCGAGAGAATCTCGATCGGCTGCAACCGGTAATTTCCCGCCACCGTTACCGGGTGGATTCTGATCTCTGGTGGCTTGGATGCTGATCCAGGAATTGCCGCCACGGTTTGCGCACCGGCGGGCGCCTCCGGTAGAGGGGGCGGCGGCGGGGAAACGGTAAGCGCAAATAATTCGTTGAAAATACCCTCGTCCGCCTCTTCCATTACCGTGGGCAGCGATGGCAGCGGAATGACCCACGCCATCGTCTCCGGCAGTTCCCCACTCGCAAGGAGGCTCGTGCGAAGAACTAGGTGCGCGAGCTTGCCGTCGTGGTACATGAACGCTTCCTTGAGGCGCTCCGTGACAACACCCTTGTAGAGGCTCGGGGTGTGAATGCAGGCAAAAACACTCGCGATAGAACAGAGAACGACCAATCCACCTGCAAGTAGAAGGTGTGTCGCCACCCGGCCAGACGTGGGCGTATTCGTGGTTTCCCTCAATCCATGTTTCATGGAAGTGAACTTGATCAATCTCTGTCGGAAGTCAGTCTACGCTCCGTAGAGTTTGCTTTGGATCGGATACCTCTCTCGGTTCAAGTGGTTGGACCACCGCTTCCATTTTGGCACATCGATAGGCACCTAATCCCCGACCCGCTTCTCCCTGTATCTAATCGTGTAGTGCCCGCAGATATAACAGCCGACTGAACCGGGCGTTTCTGTAGGTGCCCAAAATTCATGGATGTTTTCTTTGGGTGTATCGGCTTTTGGATACATACCAACCACAGCAGCAATATCGAGCATGTGGCCACACTTCTCGTTTCCGCATTTGATCAATTTATTTCCGCGTGCTGGCATATCACCCTCACCAGACTCGCCAAAGAATTATCAGCGCAACAGCAAGGTTCATCCATAGACCTTGTAATACGGTCAAACGGATGTCCCGCACTGTATGCATGAGTAGTTTTTCGTCTTCCTGCGTCATTGTTTCCTCCGCCCAAAGGAACAATTAGCCTAACCGCGTTTCTTCCCTGCGGTCATTCGCTGCGAGAGCAGCAGAATCTTGCGAAGGCGCTTATTGGGCGACTTGCCTACTAATCCGCCGATAGTGGCATCGCCCCGGTTTCCCGGACACTGGCCTAAGCTTGGTTTAGCTTCTCGAACTGATCCGGACTTACCAAGTCGAGCGTCGAATGCCGACGCCGCGGATTGTAGAACCGTTCGATGT
>JANLWZ010000384.1:0-13036 GCA_031364865.1 Elusimicrobiota bacterium | reverse complement strand
GGCGACCAGCAAGCCGGCGGAATAAACGGCGACATGAAGTTCCGCGCGGCTATCGGCCTGAATGAACGATGGGAATCCTGCCAAAACGAGTGCCAGGAAGAGTCGTTTCATGGTGCCCAGCATTCTATTTCATATTGCCCTCATGACGAGCACATGAAATGGGGGCGCGACACCTGCGCTTGTCGCAGTTGTCGACGATGATGCTTCCGTCCGCCAGGCAGCGATGGAAAATGGAGCCATTGGATTTCTCGAAAAGCCTCGTAAACACGCGCATATTCCGGTCCCATCAACACCCTGGGCCATTCGACACCACTTTTTAGCCCTCCGCTCCATAGCTCTCCTCTTGAAAACTGCATAAACTTTAAGGCGTGCAAGCTTATTCCATGCGCAAAAAACTAATTCAACTTATCGTAGTGTGCCTGCTTCCCTGTCTGGCAGTAGATCCAACCTTAGCGGTAGGGATCTCCTCTTATAAGAAGCTAGCCAGCTCGCCGTTTCCTCGCACCCTATACACGCAACAGGCTATTCCTGGTGCGCTGTGCGGCATACCTTTCCGAAAAGCACTCAGTGCAGGAGCGACCATCGCTGTCATCGTGGCACTCTCACAAAATGTTTTCGGAGTGAGAGGGCATGCCGTCGAAGAGTTTCAAGGCCCTCGGGTAGAAAACGCACAGCAACCGGACTCGGAGCGAGTACGACAAGGTATTCTCAAACTTTTCAGCGACAGGGCTAATTTTCGAGAAGAGATTGATGTCATGTTCGATGAAGCTCTGGTGGCAGCGGATTCGGGAATCACGCGCGCCGATGCGCATGCCGCCATGAGTCAGTTCGTGGTTTTTATACGCGCCGCCCGGATGGTAGTGACCACAAGCGCTTCAGTTAGCGTCGATTCCGAGAATAATATTTTCCGGTATGACCCGGTGCTCTGGCCCGTCACGCTCAGTGCTGGACCCAATATTCTGATTCATGAAGCGCTGCATTTTTCTCCGCTGCAGCAGACCTGGTTCAGGCAAATCCGTGATGCTCGGGCGATCATCAATCGGATCCGCTCGAACCCCGTCATTCCACGTGCCATGCAGGAACAGTACCAACGCGCGGCGTGGTTTGCGGTGGGCGGCAAGTGGAAAGGAGAAACGCAGGCTTGGCATTTCGAGGTAGCCTACAATGCGCTCCTTGCCCGTCGACAGAATTTATCATTAGCCGCGTACCTGGAGCGGCAGCAGTTGCAGTTCCCCGCGGATACCGTGCTCATGTCCTTGCGTGTGCTTTCCGCTTATTACGATCCGAAATCTCTCACCGATAGTTTTTGGGGCACGATTTTATTTTCAGACGTGCTTCGCGGGGAAGGAATTCTCTTGGCACGCCTCAATACGGCAGATCCAGTCGTGATCGCGAGTATGGATCGCCTGGGTCAAGGATCTCAAATTTCAGAAGCAGAGAAGTCGACTCTATTTCAGTGGGCCTACAGTACATTCCTGGCTGCTCCTCAACCTCCCGTGTTGCCGCGTGTCCCTGAAATCAGAGAAAGACCCTATCCTCGCGGGGTGTTTCTGCTGGTCGGATCGCTCCTCTTGGGCGCCGCATGGATCCGGCAGCGCGCTTACGCTGTGGCCGTCGAGCAGTGGTTGATGGCCGAAGTTCAGCATGACTTTTTTGACAAGGACGCCATTGACTTCAGGAAGCTTGTCGCAGCGGGTTCAGCGAAAGCCGTGCGAGCCTATCTGCGGCAGCACAGTGTTGAGATGACGATCAGCAAGACGCAACAACTGATCGAAGGGGTGAGGAGGATCCGTATTGGGTATAAACCGTGGAAGTGGTCATTCCGTCGCTCAAAACGGACTAAGGGTAGTGGCCCCGGCACAATATCGCGTCGCACCATGCTTTTCGGAGCCACGGGTCTAGGTGTATTGTTGCGTCCTTTGAACGCTTTGGGCCAAGTACCTCGTCCTCCAGTAGCAGTAGAAATTCCTATCAGAGTGTTGGATCAGGCGACACAGCACTTAGTGGATCTCACATTTGCCCCTCAGAAAATTACGGATGATCTTTTAGTGGAGATACGATCTTCCGCTTATTGGCAGCGTGCGTTAAAGTTAAGTCCTGCGCTGGCCACAGTCATAGCCGCGATTGTCAGAGATTCGCATGAGAAGGTAATTGCACGACTTGCCCAGACCTCATGGAACGAGCCGATTTCTCCCGCGGATCGCCTCGGCTTTATTTACATCAACATGAGAATGGGTGTGATGGGCAGGGCTATGGCCCAATGGAAAGAGATGCGGCCGCGAGTCGACCTTTTCGCGGAGTTTGTCATGAATCTTATTGTTTCTGAGCAGATGATCGTTTCTCATTTTCTGGAACAGCAGCGCGCTGCCTATCAAAAGAAATTACGGCCCACGATGCCTCAGGCTCCGGTCGGGCTTATTTGCGATGTGGAATTACAGGAGGTGCTTAAACAACTGCCTCCGGATTTTGCGCCGGTGGTGAGGGCCTGGTCCTTCGAACTTCTTAAATCGTATGACTCGCCACTTCTGCAGAGGTCTCGACCCTCTCGTCCCAATGCGCCGCTCATGACCACACCGCCGTTCGAAGCATTGAACCGGAAGCTTCTAACCTATGACCATTTAATGGCGATGGATACCCAGCGGCAGCCCCATGGTGTCGAATTCATGACCGCTGAGATGTACCACCTGGATATGAAGCGCCACGTAGAGCACCAGCTGGAAACTTTGACGGTAAAAACCGCTCCGGCCACCCTCCTCTGGTCGATTGGCCGGGCGTTGGGCCCGGAAGTGAACCTGATGGGTTTTAATGTTCAGGGACGAGACGACTTGAATGTGCTCCTGGAAGGCCAGGCCAGCATTGTGGCGCAGCTCATCATGAGAGTCAAAATGCTGCGGTCCCGGGAGAATCCGGTACAAGGTGGCTTTACTCCATGGAGCCCGTACTTCAAGGATATTATTGACCGCACTTTCCCAATGCCCACTGTGGATGCCATCACAGAAGGCCTCAATCGTAATACCACCCTCCATGAACTGATTCACCGATGGTACGTCCTCAAAAAACAAGGTCAACAAGTCCCGCGCATCACGACCATGTTCCCGCGAGTTTCGTTGGAAAACGCTCTGGAGCTGCACGGTGAATACGCGGGGTATATGGGCTCCCTCGCGTTGACTGACATTGGCCTTTGGCAACCCATGCAATGGGCGCTTTTTTTAAAACTTCAAAACAACTCATCAAAATCGACCGTCAGCAATTTTCTTGGGTCAGTCCTGCTTCGTGATCTGCTAGCGAATCTTAAAATTCCTCTGCCGCCCGCCACGGGAGCGCTTTTCAAGGACGCAGACCCTCTCACCCACGAGCAAGGCGTCGCTATTCTGAGGTTTTTGTTGGAGAGCAAGATTCCCCTGGTGGATCTCCAAGCGTCGGCTCGGCGAGCTTACGAGCAACGTGTCGGTCCTCTCATGCCGAGTTCCGTTTTGAATTCAATTCCTGCAAACCGTCGGAAGGTGCTGACGCTTCCATCCACTTATGAGACTGGACGCCGGCTCTTGCGATGGCTTGGTTTTCATCCTCCTCCTGAGCTGATTCAGCCCAGGACGGGTCTTTCCCGCCGCGAAAAAGTTTTTATCGAAATAGCGCTAGCACCGGTTTTGGAAATCCTGCGGCCGTTTTATCAGCCGATCACCTTTTGGCGGGCGCACGACGAAACTTCACTCAAGGACGGATGGCTCAGGGCGTCGGGGATTGCCGCTCTTGTTGTAGTGCCGATCGCCATCCTCTATTTCTCTGGCCCCGTGACGGAATTGCATGCACCCCTTATTCAAGTCCTGAGGAACAGTTGGCTGCTTCATATCGTTTACGCGCTCATCAATCGGGGTGCCGGATGGCAAAAAAGCCTGACGTTGGGTGAGGAGCCTGCCCGTATTCTCATGGCGCTCTCCGACACATCGATCACCTCCAAACAAATGCAGCAAATACAGCGAGTGCTTTTTGAAAAAGACCTCTTATTCCATTGGCGCGGAAAGCCGGTACCTTCTGTCATCAAAAAGTTGGACGTCACGGTGCTGCATCCAGGCCAATTTCATAATCGTGGGGTTTACAAAATTCAAATCGATGATGAGCGGCCCTTCGTCCTTAAGGGGACGGACGATAAGCACGCTGGACATTCCGTTTGGTCCTTGAAAGCGGTGTTGAGTGATTTGCAGCTCATTTATCAGCAAACGCTTGGCTCCTATGATCGGATGGGCACATTTCGAGGACAAGGTCCCATGGTCCCAAAAACAGGTCAGTATGTAGTTAGGGATGAGGGCGCACATTTTTATTTGCAGGAATATGCCGGAGTAGAGCGCAGTGAATTCATAACGGCGCTCATGGCGAGCGGCATGGATCCGATGGAAGGGGAAATGCTGGCTACCGAGCTCGCGATGCGTGGCTTGATACGGATGTGGGCGGCAACTGAGGATGATGAGGGGCGGGGATTTGTCGTGGATGATCTCTCGGCGCTTTCCATTCATTTCAGCGCCGATGCGGTGGGCACACCCGTCGCTATGTTCCCAGATATCGAGCAGCGCACACGCAAAACGCCGTATGAAATGATCGAGCATTATCTCGATTACGGCAATGGCGTCTTTTCGAATTCGTCCCTGCTGTATACGACTGCTGATCAGGCTATTGGACGCGAGCGGGCGTTTGCGCTGTTTCAGCGCGCCTTGGATGAATCCCTACACCGCACTTACGTGCCTCCTCGAACGGCTCATTTCCTGAAGTTGTTTAGTGAATTACAGCAGCGACGACGCAGGTTTTCAGACGAAGAAGCAATCATTGGATTTAAGGCGTCGCCTACGGTGATCGAACTTATAGGAGTTTCGCCTAAAAACTATTTGTGGGGGGATCCCCACAAATTGCCGCACTTTTTGGGTTTGCCGGAAACCGGCGAGCCATGGGGAGAGTGGTGGCTTGGCGCACATCCCAGCTGGCCCGCGACGGTCATCCTCGGTCGGCAAAGAGTTGAACTCACGACGCTTTTAAGATATGCCAGCACAGAGCTGATGGGCGAGAGTATTGGCAGGAGATTCGGCGCCGAATGGCCGTATCTCATGAAAGTTCTCACGTTCCGTAAAATGCTCTCGCTGCAGGCCCATCCTGATACAGATACTGCCTACGCGGGATATGCAAAACAAGCAGAACATCCAGAACTGCCCATAATCTACACCGATCCTCGCGGCAAAATTGAAAAGCATGTCGCTCTGGAGGAGATGTGGATGCTGCACAGTTTTCGAAAGCAAATGGAAATCCTCCAAGTTCTGAGGCGTCCTGAATTTGCCAAACTCGCTGAGTACTTTGGTAAGGACGACACGCATCCGAATGATTCATGGAACGGGCGCGGAGGAACGCTCAGCGTTATTTTTTCGAAAAATATGCGCATGCCACAGGAGAAAGCCGATTTCTT
The DNA here is from genome assembly GCA_031364865.1 of Elusimicrobiota bacterium. Taxonomy (GTDB): domain Bacteria; phylum Elusimicrobiota; class Elusimicrobia; order 2-01-FULL-59-12; family 2-01-FULL-59-12; genus JANLWZ01. The sequence continues at coordinate 7,590 of JANLWZ010000384.1, read as the reverse complement.
GCTGAAGAATTTCCTTGGCAGGCTGATGCGCAAAAAAAGGGTGTACCCTTACAGCAAGAATCAGCATGAGTATTGGGCCTTAAAAGCGGCTGATGAATTGCCTCCGGCGGAGGGCGAATTTGATAAGAGCATCTTTCTCATTTTCATGCTCAATTTGCTGCATCTGTACCCTGGGCAAGGCACCTATCAGCTTCCAGGCACCATGCATGCCTATCTGGAAGGCATGACTGTGGAAGCAATATCAAACTCTGACAATGTCTGGCGCGCAGGCTTGACCAACAAGGCCATTCACGTCGCAGAACTGGAACAACATGTCGACTTCACGAGTCGCGAGCCAGAGCTTCTGGCCCACATCGATGCGAACAGCATCGAACGAATTTACGAGTCTCCCTCAGAAGAATGTGTGCTTAGCCAGCTGCGCGTGACGAAGGAACATTCCTTCGCGAGCGGGACTTATCACAGTATTGACACCTTAATTGTCACCGCGCCGGACGATGAGGTGGTCCACGTGAAGCATGGGCAAACCCACTTACGGTTGAAGCGCGGAGGGAGTTTTCTCGCGCCGGCCAGTGTTAATTACACGATTACCACAGAGGGATCTCCTGTCGTGCTCTTAAAGGTGTCTGTGCCGTTGGTCACCCTCGCCAAAGCCGCGAAAAAGCCCGAGGCTGATCCTGATCCGAATATCGGCCTCTTTTCATTGGCCCCTCTATTCATCGCTGTGTCCTTATTTGCGATTCCTACAGCGCTCTTCCTCGGAACGGTCATACTTTTCACGGTGGCAGGCCTTGCTGCCGGCGTTTTCTGGGCGCGTTGGATCTACAGGCAGGAAACGCGAAACTGGGGCACTGCGTTTGCGCGCTTTAAAGGAGAATATGAAGAGAACAAAAAAAAGTTTGGCTTTGTCGGTGCAGGGCTCGGCTTCGTCTCAGGATTTTTCTTTGCCAGCGTACTGAATCTTGCCGCGGTTTATTATGGCGAGGAAAAACTGCCTTCCAAATTCTACGACCTGCTCAAATCAGCAGCTTAGTAGATGGTGAGAGGTTTCTTGCGCAGCTTTTGCATCTCGGACGTCCAGCGTAGATAAGACGGAAACTGCAAGAGGAGTAAGACAAACGCCTTCCCGTTAAATTTTCCTCCCGGATGATAGACACCGTAAGTTTCTAATCGCCAATGCACGAAGCTGAACCACGTGCGCCACGCTTTCAAAGACCACCAATGGGTTGGGAAAAATTTCACGACTGCTGTCAGGGCAGCGGGCAGCCATCCGTAAACGGCGGCTCGGGTTCTTTAATGAGAAAAATGTGGCCGACGGTATCTTCAAAGGCTTGGCGGGCGTATTTATTGGCAGGCCCGCGGTAGCGTAAATACCCGCCTTCGTCAGCAATCATAAGAGTGGGTACATGCTTTACGCCAAAATCATCCGCCACCTTTCGTCCGCTTGTCGTGACTAGCGGACCAATAAGTCCAGCCTTCGTCATGCGTTTTTTGAGCTCTTCGGCAGTGTCAGGAGGGCCAACGTTCACAAAAACGAACTCGACTTTCCAGCCTTTGGCGTTCTCATAAAATCGCGCCAGCTGGCCCCAGTGCATTGTGTCCTCAGGGCACTGCGTGGAAAGAAACATGATCATCAGAATGTCGATTCTTGTTTTGTAGGACAGGACGGTGCGTGTCTGTCCCGTTTCTGCCGTGACGGTATAGCCTTTAGGGATTTGTTCGCCGAGCAAGAGCGTATGCGCCAGTGGAGCCGTACTTATGGCGACAGCGGGCTCTGCTCCTGGCATCATGCCTTGCGCTTCTGCCACCGAAGCGAGAAGTAAAACGGCAAAACTGATGAGAAATATTTTCATTGTGTCTCCATGCATGCACTGCCCTGCCCTTCGCCGCAAGTCAGTTCCTGAAGCATTTTTTTAGCGGTCTCCTGGTCAGCGCGCGTTTCGGGAACGGTGTCCTTCGGCGGCGCTAGCGTCAAAATCTTATGCAGTTCCCTGGTCGCATCGTCTTTCTTTCCTAGTTCCAGATAGGCGCGCGCCAGAACCAAGTGATTAATAGCATACTCAGGCCCAAACTGCACAGCCAGTCGCGCGTGTCCCATCCCTTTTTTCTTATCGCCTACCGAAACGACGCCGGGTGACTGTCGATAAAATTCAGCGAGCAGCATATGCGCGTAAGCATTGCGCGGATTGATCTCAACCGCTTTCTCGAGTGCCACCACCGCTTTCTTGACGGCTCCCAGACTACGCACGCCCTTTCTAGCCTGCGCCCATTGGCCCAGCGCTTCGCCATAGACGGTATTAGCGTCAGAGCTGTTGGGGCTGAGTTTTATAGCTTCTTCTGCGGCGGCGCGCGCTTTGTCCGCCCAGAGACGCTTTTCTTGAATGGAAGAGGAATGCCGTTCGGCACGATCCATCGCTTTCGTCAGTCGTATCCAATGGCTGGAATTCTTCGGATCCGCTTTCACCGCCTCTTCCCAGAGACGAATGGCTTGCTCGGTTTGTCCTGCCTGATCGCGCTTCGCCCACGCCGCGGCCGCCTGTTCCGTCAAAGATTGCGCAAATAAAGGAAAGGTACAGAGAGCGGCCAGTAGTAGAGGCCGCAGCGTCATGGCAATAATTCTTGGATGTCTTTGGCGAGCTGTTGAGAGCTGGTGAAATGATGCGCGCGAATCCCGAGCGACCTGGCGGCTGTAATATGGGCTTTCACGTCGTCAATGAAGACTGCTTTCGTGGGATGGACCTTCGCGCGGCGCAGCGTGAGCCTGTAGATCTCCAGCTCGGGCTTCCGATGGCCCACGGCATAGGAAGCGATGGGGTGCTCGAACCAGTCCATAAACTTATGATTCTTGCGCACATGCTTCCAGTGCATCGGATTAACGTTGGAAATCATCGCCAGGCGATAGGATTTGCGCAGGCGCCTCAGGATATCGACGGATTCCGGCATTTCCTCAAAAATGTTATTCCACAATTCCAGAAACACACTGAAGGAAAGCCCCTCCAGTTTCAATTCTTCCGTGAGCGTCTTGAAAAACTCTTTCTCGGTGGCCGTGCCGCGCTCGAAACGGTCCCAGAGCGGCGTTGTTTTGAAAAAGTTTTTGATCTTCGCAGGCGAATGGGGGGAATGCTTTTTAAGGCCGTTCACGACTTTCATAAAGTCGAAATCGACCAGCACGCGTCCCAGGTCAAAGATGATCAGTTCGGGCTTCGTCATGGTTTATTTTTTTACGAGAGCGACTGTTTTCTTGATGCTGTGTGTGACAAGGCCCAGGATGGACTTGGTGAAGTCTTCCGGCCACATCCGTCGCAGCAGTCGCGATTTTAACATGCCGCTGTTGACGGTGGAGACGTCCTCCAGCTTCCCGGCGTTTTTGAGCGTCGTTCGCAGCAGTTCCCACGTAAAAGGGTCTTCCGCGCGCGTGGGAGCCCGATAGTCTTCTTCCGTTTTGATCAGCAGGCGGTGGTCAGGCCCATCAATAACCGTCAGCTGTTCCTTTTCGGCATAGGCGCGCGCTGCTTCTTCCACTTTGGCCTGCTCCACGGACAGCTTTTTGATCTCCGCCTGCAGGTCCGCCTTCTTCGCTTCAAACTCCGCGTACTTCTGCACGAGCTGGACGCCCGTATTTTCCAGATATTCATTGGGAGGCAGCGCTTCCATCGCCACGGAATGCTTGAAGGCGGGGCACATAGGCTTGTACTCGCACCAATCGCACAGGCGGCTCATGCGGACGTCCCACTTGCCGCGCGTATGTTCCTCTTCAATCTGGTGAATGATGCCCACCAGGGTTTTTTCAAGAGTGGCGAGATCGGCTTCCGTGCGGGAAGAGGCAATGTCCTTGTCGACCGCGAGGTAATGCCAGACGAGCCTTACCTTTTTGGCATCGGGCCAGCGTTGTTTGATGCCTAAATGATAAAGAGCAAGCTGCCGGTCTTCGTCCGCGTCTTCCTGAGTCGGCATCGAGCTGCCCGTCTTATAGTCATGCACCTCGTAGGTTTCTGTGGCTGGATCCCAGGAGAGCCTGTCGATGTAGCCCTGAACGGAAAAGGTGCGATCCCCGTCCTTGAGTTTCATTTCTATGCGTTCCTCAAGGCCCAGTGTGCGTGTCTGATTAAAGGGGGCAAAGCGGTTGTAGTAGTCCGCGATGCAGCGCTTGCCCAGCTCGAAGTAATTGCCCGGCGAGATGCCTTCGCGGACGACGTTGACCTTGCCGTGCCAGTTCTTTTCCCATTCGCTTTCATAGAAGCGCAGGAGATCATCCCGGGAGTTCAGCTTCCCGATTTTGAGGTCTTTGTAGAGCTTTTCCAGCGTTTCATGGACGCGTTTACCGACAAAGGCTTCGATGCCTTCGGTTTCGGTGCGGATGTTATCGATGTAGCGATATTTGTACTTCCGCGGGCACTGCTGAAAGGTTTCTATACGAGAATGAGAATACACAAGTTTCATTATATGAGGATTCCAAGTAGAATCAGCCGCATGAGAAAACCACTCCTTTTGGGCATAATCGCGAGCGTTCTGACGGGATGCGCGACCGTCCCCTATACCAACCGCAAACAGTTCAATTTGGTTTCCCAACAGGAAGAAGCACAGATGGGGGCGCAGGCGTTCACGGAAGTAAAGTCCAAAAGCCCGATGTCCGGCGACTCCAGCGTGAATGAAATGGTCAAACGGGTGGGGACCCGCATTGCCGCCGTATCGGAGCGCCCTGATTTTAAGTGGGAATTTGTCGTCATTGAAGACCCTAAAACACCAAACGCATTCTGCCTGCCGGGTGGAAAAGTCGCGGTTTATACGGGGATTTTGCCCATTACGAAGGACGAAGCCGGACTTGCCGTCGTCATGTCGCACGAGGTTGCGCATGCCCTCGCGCGGCATGGCGCGGAACGTATGAGTGAGCAGGTAGCGGTGGGCTTAGGTCAGCAAGTGGCTGTATCGGCCGGCTATATCAAGACAGAAGTCGGTATGCAGGTTTTCCAGGCGGCTTACGGCATTGGTGTTGGACTGCCGCATAGCCGCAAACAAGAGTCGGAGGCCGATGAGATCGGTCTTATGTTGATGGCCAAAGCGGGTTACGATCCCAACGCCGCCATTCCCTTCTGGGAGCGAATGAAAGCCGCTGCAGGAGGCCAAAAGCCGCCAGAATTTCTTTCGACACATCCTTCCGATGAGAAACGCATCAACAACATCCGAGAAAAGCTTCCCAAAGCCCTTACTTACTACAAACCACAATAGGTCGTTGATTATTTAGAAGCGCGCGGTAAGCGAAAGCTGAAGCGTGGCTTTTTCTACAGGAAGACGGGACATATACAGAACGTAGTCGCCGAGGGTGCTCGGCTTCCAGTCTGCCATGGCGAGTGTCGGTGAATGCAGCAGAGGAATATCGACGCGGGTAGAAAAGAAAGCTACAGGAGTGGTGTAGCTCAACCCCAGCATGCAGGCCCGCTTCTCGCCTTTATGGCTGCGGCGACTGTGGTCGATGCGGAGCTTATCGCCCGAAAGCTTCATGGTAAAGCTGTTGCCTAGAGCAAAGCTTCTGGGCAGATTGCCGAGAAATGGGATTTTGTCGATGAGATCTTCGGGGGTCTTATAGCGGGTTTCCTGCGCTTTCACCTGCGCGGAATAATTAATGGTTTCGCCCTGGGCTCTGGCGGCTGCCAGGAACCAGCCCGCTGCGATCACATACACCCACGCGATAAACTTCCGTTTCGTTTTCATCTTGGGCTAAGGTTAGCCGATGAATATGACGCGTAGATTGCTTTGGTGTGAACATCATGTTAAATGCTATAAAACAAAAAACCCCTCTATTTCTAGAGGGGTTTTATTGTTTAGGCTATTTGGAAGCTATAATTTAATAGCGATCCCGGCCGTATCCGCCGCCGTAGCCGCCACCACCGCCGCGGCTATTACCACCACCGCCGCCGCCGTAACCACCACGACCACCACCACCACCGCCACCGCCGAAACCACCGCGTCCGCCACCACCTGCGCCTGCGCCAGTGCGCTCAGGGCGAGGGCGGGCTTCATTGACGACGAGTTCACGTTCGCCAACCTTGGATTTGTTCATTTTTTCGATCGCTGCCTTCGCTTCGTCATCCGAATTCATTTCAACGAAACCGAATCCGCGGGAGCGGCCGGTGTTGAAGTCCGTGATGAGTTTCGCCGAAGAAACCTGGCCGTGAACTGAGAAAAGCTCATGGAGTTGGTCTTCGGAGATGTCGAATGGCAGATTTCCTACATACAGTCTTTTTGACATGGTTATTGTGTGACTCCTAATTTCATTAATTGCCGATCAAAGTGCGATATCCAAGGTAGGCCAAACAGAAGCGCGAACACTAGGGACTCAAGCCTTCGAAGCGGGTACTACGCCGTCATTATACTAGATCGGCTCTATTTTTAGGCTTTTAGTTTACGGGCGAGAATTTGATTAGCAAGCTGCGCATTGGCTTTGCCCTGGCTTTTCTTCATGACGAGGCCGACGAGCGACCCGATAGCGCGTTCTTTGCCGCCTTTGTACTCTTCGACGGCTTTCGGCATCTCCGCGATCGCTTCATCGCACCATTTGCTGATGGCACCTTCATCAGCCACTGCCGTTAAACCCTTCGATTTGACGATCTCTTCGGGTGAGCCGCCGGTATCAAACATTTCCGTGAACACGTCTTTGGCTGTTTTGCCGGTAATGGTGCCCTTCTGGATAAGAGAAACAAGGCTGGCAAGCGCTTCGGGGGAAACGGGAGATTCGGAAATCGATTTTTTGGAAGCGTTCAGTTTACCGCCAAGCTCCGTGGTGATCCAGTTGGAGACGGGCTTGGCGGCATCAGGCCCGGACTTTGCTACAGCGGCCTCAAAATAAGCGGCCAGAGCTTTATCGCCTACGAGCACCATCGCGTCGTAGTCCGTCAGCTTATATTCCGATACGAAGCGCGCGCGCTTTTTTTCGGGCAGCTCAGGTAAAGTGGCCCGAACGCCGTCCAAAAAGGCGGACGTAAGATTTATGGGGATCAAATCGGGTTCTGGGAAGTAGCGGTAGTCGTGGGCTTCTTCTTTGGAGCGCATACTGACCGTCACCCCGCGAGCTTCATCCCACAACCTCGTTTCCTGAATGACACGTCCCTGCGTATTCAGCACTTCGTGCTGACGCTTGATCTCATAGTGCAGGGAGTCCTTGACTGCTTTAAAGGAGTTCAGGTTTTTAATCTCCGCTTTCGTGCCGAGTACTTTGTGGCCGATAGGGCGAAGGGAAATGTTGGCGTCGCAGCGAAGCGAACCTTTTTCCATATCGCAGTCTGAGATATCCAAATATTGAAAGACGGCTTTTACTGCCGTCAGGTAAGCGTGGGCTTCTTCGGGGCTGGAAAGATCGGGTTCCGAGACGCATTCGGCCAGCGGAACGCACGCACGGTTTAAGTCCACAAGCGAATAGTCGAGTTCGCGAGAACCAATGGCATGCAGGAGTTTGCCGGCGTCTTCTTCGAGATGGATACGGAGAATACGGATGGTCTTCGTTTTGCCGCCGTCTCCCACGATATCGATCTTACCGTTGCTCGCGAGCGGCAGGTCGTACTGAGAAATCTGATAAGCCTTCGGAAGATCGATATCGTG
>JANLWZ010000364.1:0-16848 GCA_031364865.1 Elusimicrobiota bacterium | reverse complement strand
CAGACTATTCCACTGTTGACACCTCCCGCCGCTCTGCCAGTTCGTCATGGCATTGAAGTAGGGGAAAAAGTTGTCCTAAACGGCGAGGTGTATACCGTGGTAGCGTTAAAAAAAGGGATCGTGCACCTGAGAGATGCCCGGGATCAAAGCTGGTATTACCGAACGTTCTACGGGTCTCGTATTGCGCCGAAGCGCGTAGCTGAGGTGCGCGCGGCGAGTGCGCTTCTGTCCAGGCACATCCCCGAGTTGCAGGCAGGAGAACATTATTTGCTAAGCAGGGAAGTTGAGGCGGAAGAGTTCTCGACGGCGGTCAAATTTCTAAGTTCAGCGGAGCTGCTAATTCTTCGAGAGCAGCTCATCGCCGTACATGCTGAGTTCGCCAAGGCCGGACTTTATTATTTCGATTTCAAGCAAGAAAATATGTTGATAGGTAGGATCGATGATCAGCCACATCTCTTCCTTGTAGATGTGGGCGAAGAAAGTTTCTCCACCCAACAAGACGGCGAGATCCATCTTCGCACCTTCCTATCAACGCGACTTCCGGCCGCACCCGCATCCCCATCTATGGGCCTCCCTGCCGTTCAGGCAGGCGCATCCTCACCTGCGCGCGCGGTCCCCGCTTCCCAAGAACAGGATCCGGGGACCGCGCCGGCGGAAGATCCGAGTGAGTTAAGCAACGAAGACTATTCGCGTTATTTGCGTGAAGTAATAGAAAAACTTCCATCCAAAGAAGAGGCATTTCCTGACCAAGGGACAGAGATATTCGATCTGGGTAAGAAGCTTTTGCGTTCAGACAAAGTCGAGCGAATTCAGCACCCCGAATTAGGCAGAGTCTATCTCGCACAAACAGCGGAATTTGTTCTTACGAAACTCTCGATGCTTGCTCCATCCGCTGTCTGGGGAGTAGGGCATTGGGTTTGCACAGCCGTGCTCATTCGAGCGCTTGACGTTAACGGGGACACGTGGATAGGACATGCACATTTGCAGCCAGATATAAATTCTGGAGATAAGCAAGGGCAGAAAGGGAAAGCGTTTGATCAATTCATGCTTGTCATGGACTATTTAACGGGCAAGCGCTTCATCGATGTACAGGTTCAAGTCCTATTTCCCTCAAAGCAGGCGTGGGGAATGCCGTCCGCAAGCGAGATCGAGAAAACAATTCAGGATTTCAATTTCAGCGCTCTTCCTACGCAGACGCAAACAGCGGTGGGCGATCATGTGTTGGATACACTGAACACCGCTGAATGGATGTCATGGTCATCGCTTGGTGGGCGCGATTCACATTACCCGCAACACAAGCCGTGGCCCGCCGCCGCGAGCCTGCCTGCCGGACAGGCAGGCGCGTCCTCACCTGCGCGAGCGGTCCCCGCTTCCCAGGAACAAGATCCGGGGGCCACCGCGCCGGCAAAGTATTCCGTCGCCGCCGTAAGTGATGACGCGTTCTCTCATCAGATTCTTCTGGAGCCCATTCGAGCAAGTGACATCGCTCTGCTGAACGAATGGCCATCCTCCGCGTTTGCACCTGAAGTTTATTGGAAGGATAGTGCGGATGGAAATCTAGTCGGAGGCTTTCAGATTGTTTCTAAGGATGCAGGGGGAAATAGACATCTTGAGGGATGGGTCACTTTTTATTTCTTCAAGGCAAGACTGCACGTCACTTACATTGGTATAGCGCCTTGGAATATAGAGCGGCAACGTTACAAAGGAATTGCGTCAGTACTGATTGCACGTGTCATCGAAGAATCAATGCGTCTCGGAATGGAGGGCCGATTCACCGTAGATCCCGCCACCGGCGCCGGGGCGATATTTTTTCATGAGCTGGGAGCGCGGCCCGAGCCTGACGAGTGGATGGTTGAGCCTGCTGTAGCTGAAAGATTTCTAAAGACTCAGCTCCATCGTAAAGGGGGCATACCTGTCCAGGATCTTTCCTCGCCGCAATTGAGCTCACCCTCCGCCGCGCCGAAAAATACAACGACACCCATGTTTAGCTCAGGCGATACCTTCCGATATCGTGGCGAAGATTGGACGATCCTTGACTATGCGGACGATTCGGACTCGGGTATAGCTTTGAAGCGGGTGGTGATCCGTAACCAGGCCGGTGAAAAATTGTCCTTAATCAATACGCCGGATCAACTCGCTAGACTGAACGAAGAATTGTCTGCCCGGCCGTTTTCCTTGCGCCTGGATGATTTCCTTAATCATTCACGAGTAACGAGCGCGAGTCAACATCGACGAAAAATCCTCCAGCGCATTGGCCCTGAACTTGAGCGATTCATTCAAAAATTGATGAAAAGCCCGCGTCTACGCATCGGATTAATCCCTGCGGGCAGTAGTTTGAAGGGGACTGCAAGCGATCAAAGTGATCTTGAAGCCACTATCGTTATTCTGGATGGTCTGGATGCCAGCTTTGAGACTATCGTTGATGAAAAAATAGCCATTACAAAGAAGCTGAACAGATTGATAGCCAAAGAGGGCGTGAGTGGCGGATCACTTTCATTGAGTATTTTTAATTATTCGAATCCCATGGGAACATTCTCTTTCTTAAACGAATATCAAGCCGTCATTTCTCATTTATTTCTGCCTGTGGTTTATGGTGACCCCAAACGGGTGTTTCAGACGCGTCAAAACGTCCTTGCAGCAATCCGAAGGTCCCAGGATCCGATACGTTCCTGGCAAAGTATGCAGATAGCGTATTCGCGCGACATCACCGGAGAATTCGGTTTGCCCGAATTCCACGAAATGGTTCGAGAATTTCTCGACCAGCCAAGCTTGATTGTAAAAAGAGCCATGGACCCGGCGGAGGCACGCCGTATTCTGGAAATGGAAGCAGCGCCGCTCAGAGCGCCTATCCAAGCCATGGGGTATGAATTCCCGGAAATAGAATCTTTCGCACTGGATTGGGATAAAAATGCCACCCCTGAAGATCTTCACAACGCGTCGCGCAAGGCCATTCGTGCCTGGTGGCATGAACGGGGAGAGACGGCCGAACTCATAAACCTTGTTGGCGAGGAATTGGCCAGAAGTCTGCCCTGGGCATTGGGACGCTCTGCGTGGGAAGACAGCGATATTCTCGAAGCCGTAAAGCGTTCTCCTTTCATGCAGCGCGGTGTACCTTCCAGACAGGAATCGAGAGGGATTCAAATGTATATGACGCCAAGCGAAATGGACCCGTCTCATGCGGTGTTGGATTTAGGGACCGGTCCAGGCGTGCTGGCCTGGTCTTTATTGAGAATGGGATACCGTCACATTGTCGGCGTCGATCTTTCCATGCGTCTGCTGCATCTGGCGCAATTGAATTTTGGGCCGTTGTCGCATCCCATAGCCTTTGATGGACATCGGCCCGCTCTGGCTCTGGGTAACGCTGAGCGGCTTCCTTTTGAAGATCAATCTTTTGACACGGTGTATTCGCGCCAGGTGATCAGCATGGAAATCCCATGGGCGCGCCCTGAAATGCTCAGCGAAGCTCATCGTGTTTTGCGTTCTGGCGGGCGGCTTATTCTCGCTGAATTTTATCGGCCACCCCATAGCCCCGATGACGCCTTTAAAAACTGGGACTGGACGGAAAGCCAATGGAAAATGGAACTTGAATCTGCAGGTTTCGATATCGAGCGCATCCATGTTGCCTCTCAACTCATCATTCATGCGCAAAAGCGCACCGCCGCACCCTCATCCTCTTCTGCGGGCCTGCCTGCCGGCAAGCCAAAGAAAGATGTGAAAGGTCTTGAGGATGGGAAAACGGATCCGGAGGCAGCGGACGTGGCGCGACAATGGAACACAAAAGGAAAATTGCCCGTCACCGCCAAGCCTAGGGCGGGCAAGCCCACCGCCGCCGCGCCGGCCGACAAAGCAAACAATGATGAACCCAGACGAGGTTTTTGGACGGTGTCGGACGGTCGTGGGAGTCACAGGAACCGTGTAGATGGCATCGGCGATCCGCTGATGGGTCGTTGGCGCGCAGCGAACAGCCAGCGTGACCGCCAAAAGATGGGGCGTAACATTGTCCGCCGCAACAGCGATGCGCAAGACAAGGTGCGTAAGCGTCACGAACTCAGAATTCATCGGAATTGGCGAGATCTTGGGGCTGAATTTATTTTCATCAGTACGACCGCTCAAGAAGAAAGGCGCCGTTCACTGCGCGAGAAGTTGGACAAGGAGTTCGGCGCTACAGTGCCACCCTTTGCCCGGCAAAAAGAACTCTTTGCTGATCTGAGCCCCGCTCTTGAAAGCCTCTTCTTAAACTACAACCTCTGGTGTCCCGAAGATTCGTCTTTAACCGAAGTGCTCGCGAGATACGAGGAGTCAAAGATATTCTTATTTCTTATCCATAAGATCGGCGTTGACCCCGAAGGACTCTCGAAGGCACTGCGAGCCAATATAAACCTTAAACAGCTTACTCTCAAAAAGCAGCCTGAAGTGCCTGTAGACGTATACTGGCAATCCTATAACTCGAAAGGCATCCATCCTAAGGTGAGAGCAGTCCTCTCTATGTTGCCGTATAATCAGGAGGAATATTCAGACGTTATTCGATTTCTTCTGGATGTTGCGCAGCTGCCAGCGAGTGCTCGCCTTGAATTTCTTCAATCCCTGGAAGCCCTGAAACAGAAACGTGACCGCAAATTGCTGTGGGCGCTGCTTCATTATTTGCCCACGGTCCAGGCCATTCGCGTCTATCGCGGTGTCAGGCAAAAGGGATTGTATGGAGATGGCAATCTTGAATTGAACTACCCTGCGCATTTTGCCTTTACGAAAGATTACGCAGAAGTTTATGCGGACATGGATCATGAAGATGGTGAAATTATTGAGCTGGAGGCACCGCTTGAGAGGATCATCGACTTTGATTTAACGTCTCAGCTCGCTCCGGAAATTGTCCTGGCTGAAGGTCTGTATGAAAGAAATGGACCTGCCGCCGCGCCGATCGTTTGGGAGCAACGGCCGACACCGGGACAATACTTACGCAAGTACAGAAATCTGCGAAATTTAACTTTAAAGCAAGTTCGTGAGAGAGCGAGCTTGTCTTCCAATTCGATTGAGGCGCATGAAAAAGATAAGCACATCCCCTCCTATCAGACTGCTGAGCTACTAGCAGCAGCTTCGCAATTTTCAATCGAGGAGTTCTGGCAGCAAATTGTTGTTCCTTATGCAAAAAAACACAATTTGCGCCACCTCGATTACAGTCGGAATCGGAAAGGGGCGCGCTCCATGCCGCCTTCCTTAGAAAAACGTGACTGGGCCACTGTTCCATTGTCCTCTGCTCTTGAGACGCAGGCCTATATTGAGATGGTGGGGCAAAGAATTCGTCAACGACGCATTGATTTAGGAATGTCAGGAGTGGCGCTGGCAAAAAAGATCGGAGCACCACAGACCAGCTTGTCAGCGTGGGAACGAGGAGAAAGGGCCATCGAACTTTCGCGTGCCATTCAATTTGCAAATGCTTTAGACGTCACTCTCGAAAGCCTTCTGAATCCGCAACCCACACTCGGGCTTGTTTCTCCGTATCCAGCGAAGGGTATGACCTCGAAGCAAATGGGTCATGCGTTCATGCTCGTGCTGCGTTCGGGCGTCCCTCTACAATTTGCAGATCCATTACGAAATCAAGAGTTGCGGACGTATTCACAGAAAACCGCGCGCCGATTGTGGAAAGGTCAAAAAGTAGCGCTGGATGACTTTTATGCGTACTGCCTTTTTCCCTTAGAAGAACAGTGGGTGAAGATTTTTGATCGATCTTTCGCTTCTCAACCTCTCCCAGCGGGCAGCTCAATTCCTTATACAGAAGAAGAATGGTCCTGGCGTAATGTGTTGTTGGGACTCGATTTAACCGAACTCGGCAACCATCGTCGCATAGTATTCGAGCGTTTCAGGGAAAAGCATTCTCGCCTGGCAAGAGTCATAGAACTCTATCTCAAAGACAATATGACTATGAAGGACATTGCTCCGGTCATCGGCGTTACTACAAGAGAGTCAGTACGTCTATTATTCAAGAAAGGTTATGCATTGCTTAGAGTATCGTCGGAAGAAACAGCACCAGCCTCCCTTCATTTGTCCCCCGATTCATCAACAGACGAGCATGAGATTGTGGTTGCAGAGGGGACCTATCCAAAAGCACAGACAAGCAGCCCCGCCGCCGCGCCCTCCTCCGCTGAAGCTTCCACCTCCGCTAATGCTACGGTGGACGAGCCCGCCTCCGCCAAGCCTACGGCGGACAGGCCGGAGGGCAAGCCGAAGAAAGACGTTCAAGGTCTTGAGGATGGGAAAACGGATCCGGAGGCAGCAGAAGTGGCGCGAAGATGGTACACGGAAGGTAAACCGATTTCCTCCGCCAAGCCTGCGGAGGATAAGCCCGTCGCCGAGCTATCGCGCTCCCGTGGGTATGCTGCCATGGATGCCATTGAAAAGTTGTTGGCTGTGCTGACAGGCCAATACACACCGGAGTATCCGCTTTTTACGCGCAATGTGCGTCCTCCATTCAGAGATGTTTTGTTCAAGACCCTGTTCTGGCAGCTCCAGCTGCTGCATGAAGTCGGAGTGTTGTCGTCCACCACACAGGTGTTTAATTTTATTTCTGGGTTGGATGCTTCTCCAGGGTATGGCGTGAAGGCTCTATGGCTCAACGATCTGCGTTTTCGTGAGACGGAGAAAGACAGCATACGGCATAGATTATTTAACGATTTAGGTGATTTTACCCGGCAGGCTCAGGAGGGCGTTCCCTTTACGAGCTCTCGGTTTGGCGACTTGCACACTGCTGGTGAGAATGTTTTCGATGGGACACTTGTTCAAGAGTGGAGCCAACGCATGCAGCCGGGGGATGTCGTCTTTTTGAAATACCCATGGTACTGGCTTCACATGTATAGGGATGGCCGCAGGAAGGTGCGAGCGGTTCAAACCTGGTTCCACGAGTTGGTCCATGCTCTCCGTCCCGGAACGCTGGTCGTGCTGGTCGAAGATGCAATGTCAGCGACTGTCTTTGGAGTGGATCGAACCTTGCCACAGTTTCTCTTAAATCGCTATGAGGAGGTCCTGGAAGATGCTTCCCGGGATTTTCTGGGTGAACAGGGGGCTGAGCGATTAAACCGCATTAACCATCATCCCTGGCTTCAACAGGGACTGCACGCAGGAGGATATGGCTTTGATCTCGGTCTGGCAGGCATGTTGTCCATAATGAGGGTTCGCGCGAAGCCAAACACCGCAACTTCGACAGTGATGCACCACCAGCTCGCTGAAGCAGCCTAGTTCTCAGAAAAAGTATCCTTACATCAACAACCTATTCCGGGGAGGACCTTTGCCAAAACGTATAAAGCCTATACAAATCGACGTTAGGTACGTACCTAACGACGAAATATATCCAAATCCATGGAACCGGACCGTGTTTGATCCGGTAGCTTTGGAGGAGCTGGCCAGGAGTATCCGGGTCGAAGGTATCCGCGAGCCGCTCATCGTTAGGCCGTTGAACAGCGGCAGACCAGAGCTGCGGCCTACCCGAGAAGCGGTGGACCAGAGTGGCAGCGAAAGGAACTCTATGAGAGTACCACTCGCCGCCGTTCCGGTCAGCCGATTCTCCGGTCAGCCGCCTCACGGGTCAGCCGCCTCTCTGGAGATGTATGAGATCGCCTCTGGCAACCGGCGGTGGCTCGCCGCGCAGCAGGTCGGCTTGAAAGAATTGCCCTGCTTGATCGAATCCCTTTCGGATGAACAGGTGGCCGAAGACAACATCGTCATGAACATCCAGCGCGAAGACATCCCGCCGCTCGAACTCGCTCGCATGGTCCAGGAGTACATGAAGACTTTCCAGAAGAAGCAGAAGGACGCCGCCAGGACTTTCGGCAAATCTAAGACCTGGGTGTCGCTGCTTCTGACCTTCCTCGACTTGCCGCCCGAGGCTCTGAAAAAGTTTAAGGCCTTAAACTTAGGGTGGGATACCTTGAGAGCAATTAGATCGTTAGGTACGGACCTAACGATCATTATTGCTAAAGAATTAGAAGATGGAAGCCTCACGCCCCGCCGGATTATCAAGCGCTGCAACCAGCTTCTCTACGGTAGGCACCTCTCCAAAGGCGCCCAGCCATTACATCGTTGGCGGGCGTCCGCCAATGCCTCAGTGGCGGACGGGTTCCAGAAAGAGGCTCCCAGGCCTGCCGATCCGCTCAAAAAAGAGTGGGAAAAGGTGAATGACGAAGTCCCCAAGGGAAGCCAGGTATGGTGGGAAGTGCAGTACGGAAAGCGGAAACTGCCGAACGGAGAGCGTCAGGAGGGGTGGTATTTCTTTGCGGCGCCGACCGTAGGCGAGCCAAGGGAGGCGCTGGCCTCGTGGTTCACGAACATGGGCAAAGCGCTTGCCGGCAAAAAAGTAGACGTGGAGAAGGACAATCCTTATCTGCGTGCATCAGAACAGACGAAGCAGATGGAACAGAATGTGATGAAGCTTCTGGGGCCGCGCGTGCCCAAAACCGCCGAAGAAAAAGCGGAGCTCTCGCGCATCTCCGCTACCGAGGGCCCACGCGGCGTCTACCGCTGGATCTATGGGAAAGACAGCCCGATGGCGCAGGCTGTTCCAGTCGATTCGTGGGAAGCGATCGGCACCACGCCGGAAGCCGGCCTGAAAGATATTCTTAAGTCGCTATGAGGCGATTTTGGTTTCGACTACTTCGAGTCGTTGGTTGTAGCTTTTTAGCTCGGCCTTAATTTCTGCTAGTTCCGACTTAATTGTTCGAAGGTCTCCGCTATGAAGGGCAACATCGGACTTGATGGTCCGAAGATTATCCCGAACGGTATCAGAGACTAACTTCATGAGCTGCATGTCGTCCCTCGTTTGGCGGACATCGGGCTCCATACGGTCCACGCGCTCCCGAACAATCGATAAGGATTCTCCGAAGGCACGGAATTCCGACATTAACTTCTCGAAGAGTACATTCGTCCGCCGAGACTCGTCTTGGGAAGGCAGGGATGGTTCCTGGGATGATTTTTTGGGTGGTTTCACGAAAGTGATCCTATCGACTCCGCAGCTGGATTGTCAAACTGTTCACGGTTCATGGTAATTCCTCCAATCCCTTAGATTCAGAAAGCGCAGATTTATTCACTGAAAGATAGAATTGTCGACGGTAAAAAAGTGCGAAAGCTTAGAGGGCAGGGATGAGTTCGGGAGATTTCAAAACGGGAGCGAGCGCTGTGGCGGTGTCTTGTTCGATAGGGTCATGTTCGCCGGCGAAAGGTCTTTCCACAACACGCGCAGGTTCTCGATCCGCTGTCACGAGCTTCGGTCTTACCACGCCTACCTGCGGCCAGCCTAACAGCGCGCGGTTCTTCTCTTCCAAGCCCAGATCGACGATCTCTCCCTGCTGGAAGGTCATCAAGCCCCGGTCCTCGGGATCAAACTTAAACCCTTGTGCCTGAAGCGCGTTCCAGTCCTGATGTGTGGCACCAAGTCCATGCAGGATCTCATGCATGAGCACGAGTGACTGAAGCTTCGAAGCGGAGACGTGAATGATGCCGTCGCCCATGTAGGCGGCTTCGTCTTCAGCGGAGTAACGGTAATCGATCAACACGACGAATGCCTGGCCCGCCAGTTTGTAGAGCTGAGGCAGCGTATGGGCATACACGCGTGAGGTCAGAATGTGCCCGCCGGAAGATTCGGGATCCATTTCGCCTTCGGAAATGTAGAGGGTGTCGACGCCCTGGTAGCTGAGAGAGAATTCGCCACCGCTTAAATATTCGAATCCCCGGTTTAGTTCATCCACCTTCGCCTCAAAATAGCGGTCGCTGTCATGCCTGCCGGCCAGCAGGGGGCTGGGCATCTGGCCTCCAGATTTCGTCGGAATGAGTTTGAAAAACTGGATGGGCACGAGGCTCTGCTTGCTCCAGGCTCGCAGGCTGTCGGGCACAGAGGCGGTAAAAAGGGATTTGCCGGTGGCGCCATTCACGCGCATGAGGGCAGTCAAGTGCCTGCGTAAGTAGACGATGCTTTGGACGTCCGTTTCAAATCGAGTGCCTGGAAGACCTTCGTGTGCGTAATGCGCCAGCCACTCATCCACAATGGCCAGCGACGCTGCATAGAGACCTTTGGCCAGGAAGGCCTGCACGCGAATCTCCAGCAATTTCATATCTCTAAGGAAATCGCGTTCGGGACCGGAGGCGGCTGCTGTGGCACGCAGTACGTCGTTATATTTTCCGGTGCGAAGCAGAAGCTCGAGAAGCTTGAAATCGATGGCGCGCCCTGATCCTGGCGCAGCGTTCGAAATGCGGTACTGCTGCAGAGCTTCGTCGTAGCGGTTCGCGTTGATCAGGAGGCTCACGAGCTGCGCGCGCGCAGGCGCGGTGGACAAGTCTTTCGGGTAAGCTTGCGTCATACGTTTGAGGACGGAAATCTTTTCCGGCACGGAGATCTGTTCCCGGGCCAGCATCAGGAACTGATCAGGGGTGTAAGGTGTTAGCGTCATGAACGAAGCGGCGAACAGGCACGTCAGGCGTGAGGTCTGCATGGTCGCGCTGGATGTACCGCTCGACGGAGAAATACACAAGTAACTTATTTGTAAAATGACGCCTATGGAACAACAGATCAAGATTACGGCAGAAATCCTTCAGCACGATAAGTCCTCCTGCAGGTTTATCGTCGAGAAGGCTTTATTACCCAAAGGGTTCATCCGGTTTCGCGAGGCAGAACGCGCGAAAGGGTCTCCTTTGGCGGAAGCTCTATTTGCTATCGATGGTGTGGTGGGTGTCATGATTCAGGACAACGAAGTCACGGTGACCAGTCGTATGCCGGTCGATTGGCGCAAAATGGGGCCGCTCGTGGGTGCCGCCGTCAGGGCGCACGTAGAGTCCGGAAAGCCAGCCATCGCTGAAGACGCTTTGAAAACCGCGCCGGCGGAGGACGTTCTCCGTCATAAGGTGCAGAAGTTTCTCGATGAGAACATCAATCCTGCGGTCGCATCGCATGGTGGGTTCATTTCGCTTCTGGACGTCAAAGGCAAAGACCTTTTCATCCAAATGGGCGGCGGTTGCCAGGGGTGTGGTATGGCGAACGTTACCCTTCGTGAGGGCGTAGAAACATCAATCCGGCAGAACTTTCCAGAAGTAGGGGAGATCCTCGACATCACCGATCATTCTGCTGGCGAAAACCCCTACATGACAAGCCACTATCCAGAACGATAGTTATTAAAAACGTATCTATATATAAGCATGAAAAAATATATGACACTTACTGTCATATATGTGTTATACTGGACCCAGGTCTAAAATGGCTAACGAAGCGCTAAAAAAGATTGCCGGTCAGGAATACAAGTGGGGGTTCACCTCCGACATTGAGTCGGATGTCGTTCCCGCAGGCTTGAATGAAGACGTTATTCGTCTGATATCTTCCAAAAAGCAGGAGCCTGCATGGCTCCTCGAATGGCGCCTTCGCGCTTTCGAACATTGGAAGACCATGAAAGAGCCCACCTGGGCGAACATCCATTACCCTCCCATCGATTTTCAAGCCATCCGCTATTACTCAGCTCCCAAACAGAAGGTTGCCCCAAAAAGTCTGGATGAGGTCGATCCGGAAATCCGCAAAACCTTTGAAAAACTCGGCATCTCACTTTTAGAACAGGAAAGGCTTTCTGGCATCGCCGTCGATGCCGTGCTCGACAGCGTGTCGGTCGCGACCACGTTTAAAGACAAACTGAAGGAATTAGGGATCCTCTTCTGTTCTTTCTCGGAGGCTGTTCGAGAGTATCCCGAGCTTGTGCGCCAGCACTTGGGCACAGTCGTGCCGCAGGGCGACAACTTTTATGCGGCGCTCAACTCCGCGGTCTTCACCGACGGCTCTTTCTGCTACATCCCCAAAGGCGTACGCTGCCCGATGGAGCTCTCCACCTATTTCCGTATCAATGCTTCTGAGACCGGCCAGTTCGAACGCACGCTGATTGTCGCCGAAGAAGGTTCTTACGTCAGCTACCTCGAAGGCTGTACAGCGCCGATGCGTGATGAGAATCAGCTGCACGCCGCGGTGGTCGAGCTGATCGCGATGGACAACGCGCAGATCAAGTACTCCACCATTCAGAACTGGTACCCGGGCGATAAAAACGGCAAAGGCGGCATCTACAATTTTGTGACGAAGCGCGGTCTGTGCAAAGGCGTCAGCTCGAAGATCTCCTGGACGCAGGTCGAGACAGGCTCCGCCATCACGTGGAAGTATCCCAGCTGCATCCTCAAAGGCGACAACTCCGTGGGCGAATTCTACTCGGTGGCTCTGGCTGCAAATTATCAGCAGGCGGACACAGGAACGAAGATGATCCATGTGGGCAAGAACACACGCAGCACGATCGTATCCAAGGGCATCTCTGCCGGCCACGGTCAGAACAGCTATCGCGGGATGGTCAAAATTCTCTCGGGTGCGACGGGCGCGCGCAACTATTCGCAATGCGACTCCCTTCTCATGAGCGACACCTGCGGCGCGCATACGTTCCCCAATATTGACGTTCAAGAACCTACGGCACAAATGGAGCATGAAGCTTCTACCTCCAAAATCAGCGAAGACCAGATGTTTTATGCCAAGAGCCGCGGCATCCCGCCCGAAGACGCGGTGAGCATGATCGTGAACGGTTTCTGCAAACAGGTGTTCAAAGAACTGCCGATGGAGTTCGCTGTTGAGGCGCAAAAGCTCCTGTCGCTCAGTCTCGAAGGCACGGTCGGATAATCCCACTTAAGGAAAAAGAAATGCTTGAGATTAAAAACTTAAAAGCTACGGTTGCAGATAAAACCATTTTGAATGGCATCAACCTCCACGTGAAAAAAGGCGAGGTTCACGCCATCATGGGGCCGAATGGTTCCGGCAAGTCGACACTGGCGAACGTCCTCTGCGGACGTGAAGGCTACACGGCCACCGGCGGCGAAGTGCTTTTTGAAGGGGCGAATCTTCTTGAATTCTCTCCCGAAGTGCGCGCTGCCAGGGGAATTTTTCTTGCTTTCCAGTATCCCGTCGAAATCCCGGGTGTCACGAACAGCTATTTCATGAAGACGGCGCTCAACGCCGTCCGGAAGGCGCGCGGCGAAAAAGAGATCGACGCGATCGATTTCCTCAAGATCATCAAAGCCAAAGCGAAAGAAGTGGAAATGCCTGAGGGCATGCTGAACCGTTCCGTGAATGAAGGTTTTTCGGGCGGCGAAAAGAAGCGTAATGAAGTGCTGCAGATGGCCATCCTGGAACCCAAGCTCTGCGTGATGGATGAAACGGATTCCGGCCTTGATATCGACGCGCTGCAGATCGTCGCCAAAGGAATTAACGCCATGCGCTCGCCGAATCGCGCCTTTATCGTAGTGACGCACTACCAGCGTCTCCTTAATTTTGTCCAACCTGATTATGTGCATGTGCTCTCCGGCGGAAAGATCGTCAAGTCCGGCGGCAAGGAGCTGGCGCTCGAACTGGAAAAGAAAGGGTATGGCTGGCTCACGGAAGCCGTCCAGCCTGTCTGATCGTGCTGGTACTCGCTTCCCACTTAAGCATTCTGCCGCCAGGCGCTCCCATCCGGATGGAAGAGAAAGCGGGCGTTCTGCATCTGACGGTTCCCCAGGGCGAGCACGTCACGCTCATCGAAAAATTCCAGCGCCGGGATCCCGAACCCTACACCACCCACTCGCGCATCGCACTTAAAATTGAAGATAACGCACGCGTCACGCATTACAAACTCGTTCTCGAAGGTCAGCATGCGGATCATCAGTCCTCCATGGAAGTAGAAGCTGGAAAGAGTTCCTCCTTTACCTCGAATGTGTTCCTGATGGGTGGCGAATCGATTCGCAACACGATTCACGTACGACTTGCAGGGGAGTACGGTGAGTGTCAGTTGAATGGACTCTATATCGGCCGCGGAAAGCAGAAGATCGAGACGCATACGCTGATCGATCACCAGAAGCCGCACGGGACGAGTCACGAGTTTTATAAAGGTATTCTCGATGACGAGGCGCAGGGAGTTTTTGACGGCTTGATCATCGTGGCCAAAGAAGCGCAAAAGACAGACTCCGCCCAGACCAACAAGAATCTGCTTCTTTCTCCAAAGGCGAAAGCCAGATCCGTGCCGGAACTTAAGATTTTGGCCAACGATGTGAAGTGCAAACACGGATCTACGATCGGACAACTCGATCACGTCCAGCTCTTTTATTTACGATCCCGCGGTGTGCCTGAACCAGAGGCCAGGCGGCTTCTCATCAACGCTTTTGCCAGTGAAATGATTGAGTTGATTGAATTGGACGAACTGAAAGCGGCCTTGCTCCCATGTCTGAACTTAACGACCTCTATCAGGAAGTAATCCTCGACCACAGCCGTCACCCGCACAATTACCGTGCGATGACGGATTCCTCGCGTCAAGCGGAAGGCTATAACCCGCTCTGCGGCGATCAGGTGACCGTGTTCTTAAAAATGAAGGGCGATCAGATTGAAGATGTCAGCTTTCAAGGAAACGGCTGCGCGATTTCAAAATCCTCGGCATCGCTCATGACGGATATGGTCAAAGGCAAGTCTGCTCAGGAAACCACGGCTATGTTTGAGAAATTCCGGCTCTTGGTCACAGGTGAAACAAAACCATCCGAGGATCCCACAGATAAAATGTCGATCTTTGCCGGCGTGTCTGAATTCCCGACACGCGTGAAGTGTGCGGTGCTCGGCTGGCACACGCTCAAATCGGCGCTCGATAATAAAAAGCAGCAAGTGAACACTGAATCTTTATGAATACCAAAGAACCCGTTAAAGTTTCGCGTGATTTAGAAGTCGTGCAAATCCCGGAAGGGTTTAAAGTCCGGCTCATTCGCGGTACTTCCGTTCGGCTGACCCAGGCTCTCGGAGATTCTTTCACGGTGACCACGGAATACGGCACGATGGTGCGTGTCTCGGGAGCCGATGCGGATGCGATCGGTGAAGTGCCGCTCGTGAGCGCAGGCGCTGCAGCCACGGCCGATACGCCAAAATCTCCTGAAGAAGTAAAGGAACGCGTGTGGGACGCTTTACGGAATGTTTATGATCCGGAAATTCCCGTAAATGTCGTGGAGCTTGGACTTGTCTATAACAACGATGTGGCTCCGCTGCCTGAGGGGGGCTATAAAGTCGATATCCGCCTGACGCTCACCGCTCCCGGCTGCGGCATGGGGCCGGTGCTCCAATCCGACGCCGAACGCAAGATTAAAGCGATCCCGGGCGTCAAAACCGCCAATATTCAACTGGTGGTAGAACCCCCATGGAATCAGGACATGATGTCCGAAGCGGCAAGGCTACAATTAGGACTTTAATTGACAGTCATATAGAGGGAATGTAGAATTCACGCCAATATGGTCCTCGATACAGAACATTCGCAGGAACGTCGTCAGCTCAAACGCGTCACGATTAAGCTCCCCGTGACCATCGAAGGCATTGGCGTCCCTAAGTTCACCTGCGAGACACTCAATCTTCACGAACAAGGCATGGCGGTCACCTCGACCACTTTCCTTACAGAAGGAACGAAAGTGCAGACCACGATCACCTTCCCTCGCTCGACGATCGTCATCGAATCCATGGTCGCCTGGTCGACCGCGCTCAACATCATGGCGCTCAAGCCCACGCGCTGCGCCATCGGCTTCAAATTCTCCGCTGCTTCCTCCAAAGACATTGCCGCGATCAAGCGGTTTGTCCGCAACCACAAAGATTAAATCCTTCGCGTCGCTCTTCGCGTTTCTCCCGGCACTCTTCGGTCAGCCTGCGGCACACGCCCCTGAACCGCCTGTCATCACCGTCCTCTGCTATCACACGTACGATGCTTCCGTTAAAACGGCGTTCAATCTGTCAAGCCGCAGGTTCGACGAGCAGCTTCGCTATCTCTACGTTCAAAAAATCCCTGTGATCTCGATGCAGCAGTACCTGGACCATCGTGAGAAAAATACGCCGCTCCCTGAACGCTCGGTCATCATCACGATCGACGATGGCTACAAGACCGCCAAAACGATCGCCTGGCCTATCTTGAAGAAATACAAGTTTCCCTTTGTTCTCTATGTTTATCCGCAGGCCATCAGCCGTCTCCCCTCCGCACTCACCTGGGAAGATTTAAAGGAGATGTCTGCCGCTGGCGTAGAGATCCAGAGTCATTCTCTGACGCATCCTCTGCTCACGCATCCTGGGAAAGCGATGAGCCGCGCGGATTATGTGGCCTGGCTGGATCAGGAGCTGCAGGAATCGAAGGCTCGCCTTGAATCGCATCTTGGGAAGCCCGTGACATCGCTCGCCTATCCCTATGGCGGCTACGATGAATTAATTGTGGAGCGTACAAGACAGGCAGGTTATAAGGTCGCGTTGACCTGCGATGATCAAGACGTCACAGGGAAGTCGGATGCGTTATTGCTTGGCCGCCGTCTCGTCTTCCGAGGCACGAGCAAAAAAGCCTTCGTCCAATATTTCCGTTCAAAGCCTATTGAAGTCGCTGAACTCAATCCGCGGGATGGTGAGCGGACCAAAGGCATCCCCACAGAAATCCGCGCCAAGATCCTGAATATCAAAGATATCATTCCCGAATCCGCCCAAATTCTGGTCGACAAGTTTGGAAAAGATTGGCATGTGGCGCCGATCGATGCCAAGACTGGCGAATTACGATTTATCGTTCCCAAAAAAGACCGTCATGGCTTTCATTTTGTCACGCTTGTGGCGCGCGATCGGCTCAATCCTGCCCTCCAAAGAGAAGCGTCATGGAGTTTTATAGTAAAGCGAAACGTATCTAAAAACTAGCTAAAACTGCATTCTTGATAGAATCAGTCATATATGGTATCCTTAGATTGCCATGATGCAGATCAGCTCAAAAACGGAGTACGGCTTAAGGTGTCTTCTCAGGCTAGCGCGGGAAGCCGAAGGGGAGTCCCTTTCGATCA
>JANLWZ010000333.1:0-6181 GCA_031364865.1 Elusimicrobiota bacterium | reverse complement strand
TGGCGGAAGACGCGGGACTCCTACGCGATCCTTGTTTCAGAGGTCATGCTGCAGCAGACTCAGGTCAAGACGGTCATCCCTTATTACACACGCTGGATGAAACTCTTTCCCACCTGGCAGTCTCTGGCCAAGGCAGATATGAACCACGTGCTTAAAGCCTGGGAAGGTCTTGGCTATTATTCGCGAGCTCGCAGGCTTCATGAGCTGGCAAAATATTTGACGACGCTGCACGCCGGCAAACTGCCTTCAAATTTTGAAGCCCTTTTACGTTTACCCGGCATTGGACGATATACCGCAGGCGCTGTGATGAGTATTGCTTTCGATCAGGACTATCCCGTTGTCGACGGCAACGTGATGCGCGTTTTATCGCGCCTGCACGCTATTCGTAAAGATATCGCACTGCCTGAAGTGCAAAAGGAATTCTGGCGCATCGCTGGTGCAGCACTCCCTACCGGCAAAGCCGGCCATTTTAATCAGGCGCTCATGGAACTGGGCGCGACCGTGTGCACGCCCAAAAATCCAGACTGCCCTCCCTGCCCCGTGAGAATTTCCTGTAAAGCGCACGGCCAAAAGATTCAGCACTCGTTACCCGTGAAGAGGAAAGCCGAAAAGACACCGCATTACGATATCGGCGCCGGCGTCATCTGGAAGAACGGAAAGATTCTCATCTCGCAACGGCCGCTCCAAGGACTGCTGGGCGGTTTATGGGAATTTCCCGGCGGCAAACAGGAAAAAGGCGAAACACTTTCGCAGACTGTGGCGAGAGAAATTCAGGAAGAGCTGGGGATTCGCGTTCAAGTCGGGAAAAAGCTGGCGACCGTGAGACATGCCTACAGTCATTTCAAAATAACACTGCATATGTATGAAACGTTTTACCGCTCGGGAAAAGTGCAGAAACTGGGCGTGCGAGACTGGCGCTGGGTACGTCCAGAAGAATTACGGAAGCATGCTTTTCCAGCCGCGAATCAGCCGGTTATTTCCCTTTTACTTGATAGAGCTCATAACGCTCTAAAGGGTGCGACGAAATAACCCACGGCAAAGCGCCCCAGCAGGAACCGTAAAACCCCGCGGAGCCGGGAACATCCATCGTCCTGAAGGGATTTCTGCTTGGCATCTCCATAAAGACGACAGGCTCCATGGACTTCAGCGACTCCGACACGTTCCACCACGAAGAACGCCGGTAGTAGGCCCGCATGAATAGATCGCCCCGCGAAAATGTTTGATCCGGCAAAGCATTCTGCCATCCCAAAGGCGCCAGATAAGGCTGAGAGCCGTCGAACGTGTCCGAAAGGTAATACCAGCGGCGTTTGGGCTTTGGCGAACGTTTCTGCAGCTCCTCATTCTTCTGACTCATCTGCACGGCGAGATGCTTCACCGCATTCGCCTGCAGATAATCTCCCTGTGCGATCAGAAGTGCCAATACGGCTGTAGCGGCGAGCGACCCGCTGCGCAAGCGAGCGCCGCCCCATTGGTCGAGGAAATCCGCATACAACCAGCATGTTGGCGGCAGCAGGCATAGAAGATAGCGTCCTGCGGTCCACGGCATGACTGTGACTAGCTCGACTCCCGCTGAGATCAGCCAGATAAAAAGAAACTGTTTATCCATCCGCCAACTGGGAGCTGCGAGCTTGCACGCGATAAAGAAGGCCAGCGTACTCGACAGAAATAGCGAAAGCAGAATCGCTTGAGACAGCGTAAATCCACCCTTGGCAGAAGCAAGTGTTGAACCAAGAAAAATCGCCAGAATCACAAGCCCCAGCATCCAGCGTTTCGAAATTTTTCCAAGCAGCGCAAAAGAGAAGACCATGAAAATGGTCGTTCCTCCCAGAAAGCTGGCCACCACGATCGCCTTCTGTGCCAGCAGCATCGGAGCAAAAGAGGTCATGCCTCGCCCAAGTGCCGCTACGAAGTGCGGCTGGCCGTAAGTGTTCACGTTCCAGGCGGCCCAAAAAAGCTGTGTAAGAATGAAGACTCCATAAGCCAGGTAGCCGGTTTTCCATTGTCTGCGCTCAGGCGCCATGAGCTGCCAAACGAGAACCAGCCAGACCACGAGTATTCCGGTGTATTTGGTGAGCATCGTCAGCCCCATGAGCAAGCCGCTCCACAAGACTAACGATGTACTTTTACGTTCAAGCGCTCGAATCCATGTCAGCAGAGTGAGCAGGATGAACGAAAGCAAGGCGCCATCGATCAAAAGGGAATAGGAAGTAAGCCAATACGCTGGCGTGACGGCCATGAGCGCAGCCGCGTAGAAGGGCCGCGCGACAAAGCGTTTACCCAGGAAATAAACCGTAAAAAGACTGACGAACGAGAAGAGGAGATACGAAGCACGCAATTTCCATGTTTCATCGCCAAAGACTTTAATGACGCCAGCCAGATAGTAATGCAGGAGCGGCGGGTTCACCATGCGCGGCAGCTGTCCGCGTTCCCACGCCACATTGCCTAAACCCGCATCGTCCGATTTGAAGTCATAAGGACGGAGAGGATTGTCCACGATACCCTTCGCCATCGTGACGAAATAAAAGTCGTCAATAAAGTAGGCGCGGTTTATGAATGGCAGGGAAGTGGCGAGGGCAAGAAGGGAAAGAAGCAGCAGGGCACGGCGATCGGCTGGAGTAAATCCACCCATTACTTGAACATCTCTTCCGAGGGGATAAATCGATAGCCGTCTTTCTCCAGCGTGTTGATGACCGTGGTCACGGCTTCGAGCGTCTTTTCACGCCTCCGACCACCGTCATGAAAAAGAAAGACAGCACCGGGCTTCGCGGCGGCAATATATTCTTTGGCCATCTGCTCGCCGCTTTTCTTCAAGAGCCAGTCGGTACCGAAACTCCAGTGCACGAGTGCGTAACCATGCTCTTTTAAGGTGGGCAACAGCCAATGGCGATTACTCTTGGTCAGCGCGCCGTGCGGCATGCGCACCACTTTCGTCTGAGTGCCGCCGGCCCTGATGAGCGCCGCTTCCGTTTGCTTAAGCTCATGCACGAAGCGATCCGGGTAGGCATTTTTAGCGAGCCCGTAATTGAAATGGTTGTACGTATGATTACCAATCTCATGACCCGCGTCGATAACCTGCTTGGCAATCTTAGGATAGGATTCAATCTGGGAACCTTCCATGAAAAAGGTCGCGCGAATGTTGTGCGCTTTGAGCAATTCCAGAACCGCCGGCGTGAAGGGCCCCGGGCCATCATCGAAAGTAAGAGCGATAACCTTTTCTTTTGTATTGCCTGTGTGATAAAAACGCCCCCCTTCATACGCGAGCGCACTCTGCGGCAAGAGGAGAAGGCCGATCAGTGAGATAAAAATATTGTGCATGATCTCCTTACTTTCCTAAAACAAGATTGAAAACGCTGAGGGCTGCGGCACTCAAAAGCGGAATCCATAAATTATCGTTCCCGGGAAGTTTTTTCAGTTCGATCCAGGCGCCGGCCGCAGCGCCCGCCACCGCGACCGGCCATTTGACAAACAAGAGCGCCCAGGCAGCAGCCACGAGTGCAAACGCTGCCGTGCCTTCTTTGGATTTATCGGGACTTTGTGACCACTTATGTTTTCCCCATTTTTTCCCGCAGAGGGCTGCAGCCGTATCCCCAAACACGAGAAAACCCAGGGCCGGCATGACGATACGCCAATTCGTAAAGATCAGCATCGTCGCCCAACATCCTAAGAGCGTCCAATAGATTCCGGAGAAATTCAGAACTTCACTTTCGCGATGAATGCCGCCAAACTTTCCCAGAAACCATGCGTTAATTTCTGGCCGGCGGACCCGCAAAAACTCTGTGATCGCTAAGAGAACAAACACGATGCCCAGAAGGAGCACACATACGCTTCGCGGCAGAAGCCAATAGAAGATGAGGTAAAGAAGCGCGAGGTGATGGAAAGCTTTGCGCTTCAGTTCATTTTTGAGCGACACGGATCACTCCTTGCATGACGACCTGCGTTCCTTTACCCACCTGCTTGACCGCATCCACAGCTTCCAGGCCGCTGACATGGGCGAATGTTTTCCAGGACACGGTCTTCGGGAAAAGCAGCCCCAGGACGAGCATGACCGACAAAACATTCCCCAGATAAATCAGGATAGCCGAAAGAAATTTACCCGCTGATTTTAGATCGGGTTGATCCATCTTTAAAGCGTAGGCCGTCAGCGCCATATGAAAGCCGATCGCAACACCCAAAACCCATAAGAACACATGCCAATATCCGCGCCAGGGTGGAAGGAAGTAACACGCTCCAAAGAAGAGGATCATGACCATGAGGGCATATAAAGGAAAGACGTAGGGAGCCAGCGCGATGAACGTAGTGCTCTTACTGACCGTGACCGAGCCGCCCTTCTTACTGACATGGAAATGCTTCACCTTGGCACCCGTCATCCAGGCGGCAATCGCGTGACTCAATTCATGGCCGAACACGTACGTGCGGATGGGCAGAAAAAAGGCCCACTGGAAGGCGAAATAACTCGCGATGCCTGCAAAGAAATAAAAGGAGTTTTCAGGTACATTTCGAAAGCGTGACACAGCGGACCAAAGCCCAAGAGTCACACCGTAGCAGGCAGGAAGCAGCATAACCGCCACTAGAAATCGCTTCAATTTCTTCATCCGTTGGCTCGTATGATATCATGGCTTCGCGATGAAGACCCGCATCGAAAAAGACAGCATGGGCGAGCTGGAAATACCGGAAAGTGCCTATTACGGCGTCCAAACCCAGCGCGCCGTCATCAATTTCCCCATCAGTGGCCTCAAACCTTTTAAAGAGTTTATTCTCGCCACCGTACACATCAAAAAAGCCGCAGCCATCGTTAATAAAGGACTCAAGCTTGTCGAAGCAAAAAAAGCCGACGCCATCATCAAGGCCTGCGATGAAATGCTGGATGGCAAACTTCACGATCACGTGGTCGTTGACGTTTTTCAGGCCGGCGCCGGCACGTCGTACCATATGAATATTAACGAAATCCTGGCGAATCGCGGGACCGAAATTCTGGGCGGCAAACGCGGCGATGTTCAAGTGCTGAGCCCCAATGATGACGTGAACTACGGTCAATCGACGAACGACGTCATTCCTACCAGCATCCG
The DNA here is from genome assembly GCA_031364865.1 of Elusimicrobiota bacterium. Lineage (GTDB taxonomy): Bacteria > Elusimicrobiota > Elusimicrobia > 2-01-FULL-59-12 > 2-01-FULL-59-12 > JANLWZ01. The sequence goes on along the minus strand of JANLWZ010000333.1, from coordinate 1,115 downwards.
ACTCATGATCCTGATCAACAGCCGTCATTTCATGACGGTTTTAGAAGATTTGCGCGACTCTTTCCTTACGAAAGGCAAAGAGTTCGACAAGGTTGTGAAGTCGGGACGCACGCATCTGCAGGATGCCGTGCCCATAAGACTCGGGCAGGAATTCCGCGCCTGGGGCAACATGATCCAGACCCATATCGTGCGTTATCAACGCGTGCTGGAAGACGTGAAAACTCTCGGTCTCGGCGGCACCGCCATTGGAACCGGGCTAAACGCTCATCCTGAATATCGATTCCTCGCTGCTAAAGAGTTGTCCAAAGCACTTAAGATTGAAGTGACGATCGCCGAGGATCTCTTTGCAGTGATGCAGAGCATGTCGCCCTTCGTCGCCATGTCCGGAGTGCTCAGGAATCTTTCGCTGGATTTAGTCAAAATCTGCAATGACATACGGCTCCTTGCCTCTGGCCCTAATACGGGATTTGCGGAGATTGAATTGCCGGCGTGCCAACCGGGGTCATCCATTATGCCGGCGAAAGTAAATCCAGTGATGCCTGAAATGCTCACGATGATCTGCTTCCAGGTGATGGGCAATGATCAATCGATTGCCTACTGCTCACAGGCGGGCCAGCTCGAACTGAACGTCATGATGCCGCTGATCGCTTTTGATCTCATGTCCTCTCTGAAAATCCTGGAAAATGGGCTGCGGATTTTCACGAAACGCTGTGTCGATGGCATTACGGCCAATGAAGAACAGTGCCGTCATTTTGCTGAGAGGAGTGCGGCACTCGTCACCGCTCTGAATACCAGCATCGGATACATGAAAGCGGCCGCCGTCGGTAAAGAGGTGTTGTCCAAGCGCAAAAGCATTCGTGAAGTCGTTTTGTCACAGAAGTTGATGTCCGAGAAGGATTTGGACAAGGCGCTCGATCTTGACGCCATGACCAAAGCTTCCGAAAAAAAGAAATAACTAAAAATCAGGAGGAAGTTATGAAACGCCAAGCTATGTTCGTCGCCAGCTTACTCCTTGCGGGAGGAATTATGAGCGCAGAAGCAAAAACAGCCGTCCTCGAGACATCCGAAGGTACTATTGAGTGCAAACTTTTTGATAAAGAGACGCCGGTTACGGT
>JANLWZ010000298.1:0-6963 GCA_031364865.1 Elusimicrobiota bacterium | reverse complement strand
TCGCGGGCACGGGCGCGATGCTCTTTATCGCCTAAAAGAACAAGCGTGTCGTGCGCCTGGAGGATCTCTTCCGGGGCGGGGTTAGACAGAAAAACGCCTTTGCGATAGATGCCAATGAGGCTCGCACCGCTTTTCTGGCGTAGATCCAGAGAACGGATCGATTGAGCGACGGCAGGATCGGTCGACCTGAGCAAAAGTTGCTCAATGGAGTTCTGAAGCAGCCCTCCCCCTTCTTTGAGGGCTGCCTGCCGGAGGGGTTCGCTTGTGGCAAGTCCCAGGATGCCGTCTAACGCCAGCTCGATCCGCTCATAGGCGTTCGCAATGAGGCGCTTGAAGGCGAACGCGCTTACGGCGCTCAGCACGATCGTTCCGAGCAGCGGATGGAAGGGAAGAAAAAATAAGCTGCGCAGCCAGTAGCAAGCCGCCAGCGCAATGATCGATCCGTCGAAGAGAAAGGTGTACATGCCCTGCACCGGGATGAACTCGAGAAACCGGCCGACCTTAAGCCGTGGAAGAAGCTCCGAAAAAATAATCAGGAAAAAATGACTGATGTAAGTGGCGAGCGCTACGATGAGCGGAAGCACCGCCCAGAAGCCGAGCAGCCAACCCATCGCGTGAAAGTACCACCGCCCTTTCCACCCAAGGGCCGTGAGCGAAATGAGAGAAAGCGCCGTCATAAAGAGCACGCTGTAAATAATCAGCCGCACGAGATACCTCGACAAAAAGCGGCCGATGCCGGACTGACCCTGACTCAAACTATGGAGCCAGCGGTGATACCCCAGGAGAGAATCGACGCGCTTTTCTCCAATCCACTCCAGCAGCGTAGCGACGGTCTTATCGGAACGCTTGATGAGATAAGGCGTCGTAAAGGCCGTCAGCACGGAAACGGCTACGGCCAGAGGATAGAGAAAATCACTTCCCTTCTTACTTTTAAGCGCAAGCGCCGCAAAGACGAAGGAAAACTCGCCGATCTGAGCGAGGCTCATCCCCGCTTTGACCGCGGTTTTGGGTCCATAACCTGAAAGGAAGGCCCCCGTGGCGCCGGAAAGGACTTTCCCCACAATCGTCACGAGCGCCACCATAAGAATGGCCCATTTGTACTGCATGATGAGCTGCGGGTTGATCAAAAGACCTGTCGCTACAAAGAAGATGGCGCTGAACATATCGCGGATGGGATGAATCCAGGACTCTATCTCTTCAATCTCCGGAGAAACTCCAATGATGGACCCCATCATGAAAGCGCCGAGAGCGACCGAAAAGCCTAATCGGCTGGCCAGCAGCGCGCTCGCGAGGCATAACCCCAGGACGACAATGCCGAGCAGCTCTTTCGAATGAAATCGGCCGATCCAGTGCAGCAATTTTGGAACAAGAGCCAGCCCCACGACGAGAAATAAGACAACGAAGAAGGCGACCTGGCCCAGAGCGGTCACGGCCTGCACGCCGGCCGCTTGACTGGCGCCGAGGCCTGAGAGAAGGGCGAGAATACCGATCGCCATCAGGTCTTCGAGAATGAGAATGCCAAAGACGACCTGAGCGAACTCTTCCCCGGAAAGTTTCAAATCCGTAAAGACCTTCGCAATGATCGTCGTACTCGAGATGGAAAGGATCAATCCGAGAAAAAGGCAGTCCATACTGTTCCAACCGAACAGCTTGCCCAGGCCGTAGCCAATCCCGACCATCCCCAGGATCTCCAGAACAGCGGCTAAGGTCGCGGAGAGGCCGACGCGACGGAGCTTTGGCAGATTGAATTCGAGGCCGACGGCAAACATGAGAAAGACAAGGCCGATCTCTGCGAGCGTTTCAATGCTGTGAAGATCGTTGACCAGCGAAAAAGGCGGCGTGTGCGGGCCGACAATAAAACCGGCGAGCAGGTAGCCAATAACGACGGGTTGTTTAAGGAGGTGGCAACCGATCGTCGTAAAAGCAGCGACGACCATAACCACGGATAAATCTCTCAGTAGAGAAACTTCTGGCATGCACTACTCTACTGATTCAAGTGAAGCTAATCCAGAGCGACTTCACCCCGCTGGTTGGTACGGATGCGTACGACGTCCATCACGTCCGAAACAAAGATTTTTCCATCGCCAAATTCTTGAGTGCGTGCGGCGTCCGTGATCGCCTGCAGCATTCGGTTCAAGTCCTCGTCATGGACAATGACTTCCAGACGTACTTTTTCCTGAAACGTGCGGACCTGAAATTGCCCATGCCAGTCGGACTTTTTGCCGCGCTGCTTCCCGAGGCCGCGAACATCACTCACCGTAAGGCCCGGGTAATTGGCTTCTTCCAAAGCGTTTACGACGGCATCAAGTTTTTCTTCTCGAATAATCGCTTCAATTTTTTTCATAAGAGCCCCTTTAAAAAATAAGCAGAGGGGAGAAAAAGGTACTCCCCTCTGCTGTTGTGAAAGAACTGCTTAACGACCGTCGATTAGTGCTTTGTGGCGACGAAGTTCGGATAGGCCTGATTGCCATGTTCTCCGATATCCAGACCTTCGGTTTCTTCCGCGTCAGACACGCGAATTCCGAAGATCGCCTTCACGGCGAGCCAAGCAATCGCCGATGTGGCGAAGGTGAATACACCCACCGCGAGAATGCCTTTGACCTGCGTGAGGAGGAGTTTCATACCGCCGCCAAAGAACAATCCGTTTCCGGTGGTGTTCGGGATGAACTTATCCTGGGCGAACAAGCCCACAAAGATCGTTCCCAGAACGCCATGGAACAAGTGCACGGCCAGCGCGCCTACGGGATCATCCGCTTTGAGTTTGTCAAAGAGGATAACGCCTGCTACCACTGTCACACCGGCAATGGCGCCAATGATCGCGGAGCTGCCGACGCTGATGTACGCGCATGGTGCGGTGACAGCGACGAGTCCTGCCAGGAGTCCGTTCACCGACATGCCCAGGTCAGGCTTGCCCATGAAGTAGGAAGCCGCGATGGTCGACGTGATGAGGGCCATGGCCGCTGCGGTATTGGTGGTCACGCAGATGCGCGCCATATCGGCGGGGATCACAGCCATCGTGGACCCGGGGTTAAACCCGAACCAGCCGAGCCAGAGCACGAGCGCGCCGGTAACGGCGGACGTCATGTTGTGGCCGGCAATGGGGTTCACTGAGCCGTCAGCGTTGAACTTCCCTTTGCGTGGACCAAGGATGTACACACCGGCAAGCGCTGCCCAGCCGCCCACAGAGTGCACTACGGTTGAACCGGCAAAGTCCCAGAATCCGGCTTTGGCCAACCAGCCCCCGCCCCAGATCCAGTGACCGACGATGGGGTAGATGACTCCTACGAGGATCAGCGTGAACCAGATGAAGCTTTTGTACTTAATACGTTCGGCCACAGCGCCGGAAACGATGGTCGCCGCTGTACCAGCGAACACGAGCTGGAAGAAGAACTTCGCAAGGAATGGAACTGTTGTCCAGCTGATGGCCGAGTAAACGCCTTGATAGGCGCTGCCTGTGGCCGGGCTGTTGTCAGCACCGCTCAAGAAGAAGAGTCCCGCTTTACCAATGAAGCCCGAGCCATCGCCAAACATGAATCCCCAACCGATCACCCAGAAGGCTACCGACGAAGCTGCGAACACAATGAAATTCTTTGAAAGAATGTTCACACAGTTCTTAGCGCGGCAGAAGCCGGATTCCACCAAGGCGAAGCCGAGGTTCATGAAGAACACCAGCATGCCGGTCACCAAAACCCATATGGTGTCCATACCTACTTTGTAGTCGGCTAAGGTCGCTTGCATAGCGGCCAAGTCCGGTACTGCATCTGCTGCGTGCAAAGCGCCCGGCAGCAGCCCTCCTATGACATAAGCAACTAGGGAGAATGTCCCCCATCGCATCAATTGACGTTTCATCGTTGTATCTCCTTTATGATTTATTCAAAAAAAATAGCGCCCTCTAGCAAATACAGCCTGCTGAGAACGCTCTCAAACGTGCATACCCCTCTTGGTACGCAATTTTCGGGCATAAAAAAACCTCGGCTTTATGTGTCTTCGCCGAGGCATCCTTGCCGTCTATGAACTGCCAGTCCCCCTTTGGACTGGCGATATATTAGCCTAGCTCCGCGGACGAAGTCAAGCGCTGACCGCATGGATTGTCTTGGAGCAATTTTTGTATTGTATGCGCCACCAACAGAGGCGTTGGGCCCGAAAGGCCGACGTCTCTTTTTTTATTTATGGAAACGATTCAGCTCTCCACTCGCAAATTCTACGTCGGATGCCTCCTGGCAGCCGGTTTTTTCTACTACTTAGGCACCGAGGGACAGACTTCTGGGCTTTGGGTTGCGATCCAGCTCATGTCAACCATTCTTGGCCTCTTCCTTTTAGGATCCTTTAAGTATCAGCTGGACAAAAACGCTCTGACCTACGGCATGTGCGGGGTGATTGTCGCTACCTTTATACCGCTCTGGTGGCCAGCGTCTGCGCTGAGAACCGACATGGCTCAGAACGGCTCCAAGCCTCTGGCTGAATTCGTGCATCACCATTTCCTGACGCTTCACGGTCTGGAATCGATCCTGCACATCGATACGATGCTTTTCATTCTGGGGCTGACCTATTTCGTGGCCGTCATTGCCCAGACAAGGCTTCTCGAGACCATCAGCGCCACCATTTTGCGCAAACAAAAAGGACGCGTGTTGCCCACCGTAGTGCTTCTTACGGGGCTCGTGGCCGCCTGTTCCGGCATCTTGGATGGCGTTTCGATGATTGGCCTGATGATTCGCACGCTCGTCATCATTCTCGCGCTCGGGCGGGCGGAGACCAAAGACATCATCTTCGCCGTTATTGTTTCCACCGTGATCACGACCGTCAGCGGATCGTGGATGGCCTACGGTGAGCCTCCGAACCTCATCATGAAAGCGAATCTTTATCCCCACTTGGATAATGCGTTTTTCCTGCGCTACTGTCTGCCCGTCGCTTTTGGCAGCTATCTGATCGTCGCATGGAATCTCAGGCAGCGATTGGGCAAACGCGTCATCGACCTCAAAACTCAGGATATTCTTGATACGCACAATGCCGATGTCCGATTCCTTCAGGCGACCCGGCATGGAGAAGTTTTTACGCCGGTGGGCTTTGTCGAAAGTCAGCAAGAGCCGCTGGGCCGACATTACATCCCCGTCCATGAACGTGTACTCCGCGGTGAACCTCTGGGAGAAGCCCTCATTCGTGAAGGCGTACCCCTCGCGAACAGACGAAAATTACTGGGACTCTACGTCGAAGAAGATCTAGCGGGTGATTTGGAAGACCATTATCAGCATGTCCTCAGTGGAGCGACGGATGCACGCGATGCCTCCGAGATAAAAATTCGCAAGGCGATCGATGACGTCTCGTACCTTCGCCGGCATACGCAGAAAATCGGCGCTTTTTCCTTTATTCCGTTCATAGGGCTTTTGATTTACCACGGCATTCATCACGAGGTGCCGTTATTTGCCGCATCCGCCGCCGGCTTTGCGGCTGCCCTTATCGGCATCCACAACATTCCCAAAATGCGAAAACTTTGCCTCAGCGAAGCGTGGCATGAATTTAAGGAATACCTTTTTCTCTTTCCACTGTTCCTTTCGATTTCTCTGCTGCAGAGGACTGGATTTTTTGACCAGATGGCGCATTGGCTGCAAGTCGGGATCACCAAATATGGCATCTCGCATATTGCCTATGTCCAATATTGGGCGGCCTGCTTTCTTTCGGCCATACTAGACAACAATGTGGTGGCCGACTTCGCGTCCAAAGCGCTTCATGGGCTGGATATGGGAACGCTCTACGTGTTTTCCATGGCGCAGATTGCCGGTTATGCGGTGGGCGGCTGCTGGACACACATTGGCTGTGCTCAATCGGTTCTGGCCTTTGCTTTCATTCGGAAAGAAATCAGTCCGCGCTATACGCCGGTGCAGTGGATGAAAGCGATGACCGGCGTGATCATCGAAATGAGTGTTTTTGTAACGCTCGTGGTGTATTTGGAAGGCTGGCTACTAACTCGCTAGGTCGTTCCTGTCGTACTTCTTATTCGTCCAGGACTGAACGCAGCACTTTGATAGCTTCATCAGCATCCTGGTCGCTCTTAAACGCAAAGACCGTCGTGAAGCGGCTGCCGTCTACGGTCGTCACGAGCGCCCGCGCTGTGACATTGGCATGCGCAATGGCGGCCGTGAGCCTGAAGTTGCCCCCCACGCGACTCGGCCCCTGAATCTGCACACCCACAACATCCGGACGCGGCTTGAAGTTGGCCTGCTTCGCCGCATCTTCTTGCTTCTTACCTTTAATCGGCGAAAGAAATAGAATCGCTTTGCTGGATTTTTCGTCTTTGGGGCGGCACAGCGAAAATTCGATGTCAGCACCGGCATCGGCTAAAACTTTATAAAGGCCCGTCGTCGCGCCTTGGACGTCATCAATCTCTACTGACCAGATGGGGAATTTTTTTATCGTGAACATCGCTACCTCCTTATTGGCGCGTATCATACAACTATGAAACGAATCCTTGCATACAGCGCGCTGCTGGTCTCCGGGATGCTCGCTTCGCAGATTTTTGATCTGTCGCCTTTCGAACATACGCTCAAAATCATCGCGCAGCTCTGCCTGGGCGTGATCATGATCGAAGCGGGACTCGAGTTTTCCGCTGACTTAAAACACCCTAAGACTTACGCGACAGATACTCTGGTTTCCGTATCAGCATCTCTTTTGCCCTGGGCGCTGACTGCCCTGTATTTCATCGGCATTTTGGGAATGGAATGGCGGGATGCTTCCCTCGTCGCATGTTTTGCGGCGCCGACTTCTGCGGGCGTACTCTTCACGCTGCTCGCCGCCGCTGGTCTTAGCGCCACGTGGGTCTTCAAAAAAGCCCGGGTGCTGGCTGTCTTTGACGACTTGGCCACCCTTCTGCTCCTCGTTCCACTTCAAATCCTGGTATCCGGATGGAAAACGGTACTGCTCCTCCATATTGCCATCACCCTCGGCATAGCGTATGCGGGTGCTCGATGG
>JANLWZ010000193.1:0-18097 GCA_031364865.1 Elusimicrobiota bacterium | reverse complement strand
GCCTCGGCGCTCGTGGCCGACACCAGCTTCTTATAAAAAAGTACGCGTAACTCTTCGCTCGGCATAAACTCCGCCGGCAAAAAGGCATGGACGGAGAGATCCATACTGGGAAAGCGTATAGGCGGCGTAACGGCTTCGCCTTTGAGCCGCGACATCTCTTCCTGAAGCAGCTGTGTGTAGAGATCAAGTCCCACGGCAGCGATGTGACCATGCTGCTGTTGGCCCAGGAGATTGCCCGCGCCGCGGATTTCCATATCGCGGACCGCGAGGCGATAGCCGCTGCCAAGTTCGGTGAATTCGCGTAAAGCTTCCAGCCGCGCGCGGGCTTCCTGCGTGAGCGGTACCGAGGGCGAATAAAAAAGATAACAGAAGGCTTTCTGCCGTTCCCGTCCGACGCGACCGCGCAGCTGATAAAGCTGTGACAACCCGAAATCCTCCGCCTCTTCCACGATCAACGTGTTCGCCGATGGGATATCGATGCCGGACTCGATGATCGTCGTCGCCAGGAGCACGTCGTGCTTCTTGTGCGTGAACTCCCACATCACTTTCTCAATCGCCGGTCCCGTCATCTGGCCATGGACCACGCCCATCGACACGCCGGGCATGAGCTGTTTCAAAAAGTGCAGCCTGGTGTTGAGGGACTGCACGCGGTTGTGGACGTAAAACACCTGGCCTTTGCGATCGAGCTCTTTTTGGATCGCTTGTTTGACCATGTGGTCGTCATAAGCGCCAACGTGCGTCGTGATCGGCAGGCGTCCTGCGGGAGGTGACTCGATGATGGAAAGTTCGCGCATACCAGACAACGCAAAGGAAAGCGTGCGGGGAATCGGCGTGGCGGTCATCGTGAGGATGTCCAGGCGTTCGCGCAGTTTTTTGATCTGCTCTTTGTGCTTTACGCCGAAGCGGTGCTCTTCATCGATGATGAGCAGGCCAAGATCATGAAATTTCACGTCTTTCTGGAGAAGTTTGTGTGTGCCCACCACGATATCGAGACTCCCGGCCTCCAGGGCAACGAGGGTTTCCTTCGCTTCCTTCACGGATTGGAACCGCGACAACATGCCGATGCGCGCCGGATAATCGGCAAAGCGTTCCGTGAACGTCCGGAAATGCTGCTCCGCCAGAATCGTCGTGGGTACGAGCACGGCGACCTGTTTGGAATCGGATACGGCTTTCATCGCGGCGCGCATCGCGACTTCGGTTTTGCCGTACCCCACGTCCCCCAGGATAAGACGGTCCATGGGCTTGGGGGACTCCATATCTTTCTTCACCTCATCAATCGCTCTCTGCTGGTCGGGCGTTTCTTCATAGAGGAAAGAGTTGGCGAACTCCTGCTCCAGATGCGAATCCTCCGGAAAAGTGTGGCCAGGCAGGGACACCCGGCTCGCATGAATTTTCAGCAGCTCGCGTGCCAGCTCCTGCACGCTTTCCTTCACACGCTCTTTGACGCGCTCCCACGAAGAGGTATCGAGCGAGGAAAGGCGCGGCGCTCCGCCTTCCGAGCCGGAATACTTTTGGACCTGTTTGAAATCGTAAAGCGGGACGTAAAGACGGTCGCCTTTGGCGTATTCCAGCTTCAAATATTCCGCGTCATGACCTCCCGCATGGAGCAGTTCAAGACCGCGGTAACGACCGATGCCGTAGTGCTCATGCACCGCATAATCGCCCGGCTTGATGTCCTGAATTTCTCGGAGGACCGCTCCGCCTTTGAACTTGGGAAGCCGAGGACGGTGGCGGTAACGGCCAAAGATCTCGGAGTTCGTGATGACGAGCATGGAGGCATTGAATAAACCCGAGCGCAGAGGACCTACCAGAAACTCCATGCCTTCGGTGCCGTGCGACCCCAGGCGTTCTTCGAGAAGTTCCTGCAGGCGGTCGCTTTCGCCGGAGTTGTGGCTGAACAAAAGGACTTTGCTCTTTTGCGCGCGGGCCTTACGTGCCTCTTCGGCCGCGCGCTCAATGCCCGACACAAGCCCGGTCGTGGATTTAAATCCGAAGTCGACCGCGCCTTCTTGAGGCAGTCCTTGATAAAGAATCGAGCCGGCGGTTCGGCGATCCGGCGAGGTGTCGCCGACGCGCCGATCCTCCGACCCCCCGACCCGTTCCTCTGCGTCGTCCCAGAACCAAACCGCAGCTTCGGGTATGAAATCTTTCAAGGTACCGGTGGGCTTATTTTCCTTGAAGGGCCTCAGCTTCTGGGGACCGAGATACCCTTCCGACCGCTGCGTGCCGGGGCTGAAGGCGCGGATCGATTCCAAAGTGTCACCGTCAAAGAGGAGACGCCAAGGTTTCTCTCTAGAGGAAGGCCAGATGTCCACGACTTCGCCGCGTACGGCAATTTCCCCTTCCAGCTCCACCATGTCGGTGCGTGAAAAACCTCCCTGAGCCAGCTTTTCAAGAAGATGTGTCCGGGGATAGGGTTGTCCGGGCCGGAGCTCGAGCGTGAGCTGCTTGAGCTCTTTCGGAGAAGCCACCGGCTTTTCAAACGCGGCTAAAGAGCACAGGAGGATAGCGCGTTTTTCTTCAGTCCATTGTCCCAGCGCGGCGAGTCGCGCCGCCTCATCGAGTTCGGGAAGGTAAAGCACGGGCGAGCGGGCCTCATGCGCAAGCAGTGCGTTCCACGCTTCGATATCAGCAGACAAACCTTCGGCTTCCAGATCTTCACGCGTGAGGACAAGCAGCGGTTGGCGCACACGCGACGCAAGCTCGGAGAGAAAATAACCTTTGCTTCCGGCAGGCAGCCCCGTGATGGCGACAGGAACTTTTTCCCGTAGACGCGAAAGGAATGAGTCGGAAAGGATATGGGATGCGACCGCGGTCATCGGCCGAGCTTAAAGACGCGCAGGTCGGAAACACGCACGCGGTCGGGATTCTCTGTGCCTGCAGCGGCGAAGATATAGCGCGTGGGCGTCGGCGAAACCGGCTGACACGCAAAAGAGGCTTCGCCTGAAGCGTTCGTCGTCACCTGTCCGAGACGCTCGCCAAACGCGACAGGGTCAAAGCAGCCAAAATAAACTTTTCGATCGGCGATGGGACGGCGCAGACCGTCCAGTACGCGCGCGACAAATTCCTGCGACTTGCTGCCTTTGGCCGCCGTGCGCGGCTGAACGCTGATCGATTCCTCCAGCACACCGGCAAGGAATGAAACTTCTTTGGCCGAAATCACCGTCTCTTTTTTGTCCAGCGCTTCCAGTGCGAGCGTCTGACGGCGTTTGGCCAGTTTCGGCAGTTTGAAAAAGCCCTGAAACCAGCCGTGCCCGGAGCCGTCGAGGTATTTCCAGTCGGCGTGATTGATGCTGTAGCGGACATAGACGACGCTATCCGACGTATTGACCTGGATGCTCACCGGCTGATCCACGGGATAGTAATGGTTGGTGCGCGGCTCAACGGGGATCACATGGTTGTAAGCGGTCACATCGTGATAGACCTGACGAGGCACGCCATTCATGTCTTTCGCGCTATCGGTGGGGATCGCGAGAAGTCCGTTCCACTCCCACGGTTCATTGTCATGCTGGTCGGGGTCCTTGGGGTAATGCCACGTATCAATCCAGGAGACGAGCACGCTGCCTTGGGCATGTCCTTCTACCGTCGCGCGTAAGCTTTCGAGATTTTTCATGCTCTGGTTGTATTCGCTCCAGCCGCCAGAACCTCCGTAAGTTGTGTTTGTGGCTTCCGAAACAGAATAGCCGCCGGTCTCTCCCACGATGAGTGGTTTTCCCGGCGCCATGTGATCCGTATACCAGCGCGTCATGCCGGCGAGGCCCATCGCGTGGATGAGTGATTTTGGCCAGAAGCCAAAAAGATTGAAAGTCGCAAAATCAAAATCATTGTGATCAAGAAAGGCGAGCGGCGGCCAGCTGTCCATGGAGACGGGACGCGGGTCGACTTCCTGAATGGCGCGTTTGAGCCGGCGAAAATACTGTTCGGTCTCTTGCTGGCCTGTTTCCAGAACGGCTTGCGGGAAGGGTTCGGTCATCACGAGATAGCCAAGGACGTTATCGAAATCTTTGGAGCGCTCCGCCATGCCGCGCACCTGGGCGATGGCGCTCTGCTGGTTATGAGGATCGGAAAAATCCTGCTTGGGGTCGAGCCAGATTCCCTGAAGCACCATGAGTCCATAGCTTTTGGCGAGCGCCAGGTCCTCAGGATCAAGCGTATCCCACCCGCGTACCACGTTGAAGCCGGCTTTTTTGATGCGCTCGAAGTCCATTTTAGTGTAGCGATAGTTGGTTCCTGTGTACGACACACCCGGCCGTTGATGCGGCCGCCACGGCGCATAGCCCACGCCGCGCACAAAGAAGGGTTCGCCGTCCACGTAGAAGCGGCCGTTGCGGATTTCGACACGAGCGGCGCCTAGCGCTGGGGCGCTCATGGAAAAAAGAAAAAAGAAAAAAGAAAAAAGTTGTCTTTTTGCTATTTGCTTTTTGCTGTTTGCTCTCTTCATCGCTTCTCCATCAGGACCCCGTAGAATTTTGGCTTTCGCGCGCCCTGCGCGATGCCTTCCCAGAGTTTGAGGATGGAAAACTTCGGCAGAAGCAGGTCCTCGATTTCTTTTTGTGAGAAGCGATGCGGGCCATCCGTGCCCGGTTCTTTATCGCTGAAGACTTTAAGGAGATAAAGCCCGCGTCTCTTCAGGACACGCGCCACTTCGTTGACGGCAATGGGCCGGTCCGGTGCGTCCAGCACATGGAAGCAACCGCGGTCGTTGGCGAAATCGATGAACTTGTCTTCGACAGGAATTTTGCGGATATCGCCCTGCTGGAAAAAGCCGAAGAGCCCGGCGCTCGAAGCATTCTCGCGCGCGAGCACCACCGCGGTGGGGCTGATATCGATAGCGATCACATTGAAGCCCTGCTGGATGAGATAGACCGCGTCGTGGCCGGGGCCGGTGCCGATGTCGAGCGCCTGCCCGACAGGAATCGTGCCAGCTTTGACGAGATCTACGAGATCTTGATCGGGACCGCCGAGATTCCAGGGCAGATCCTGAGGCCGCGTCGTGACATAAAAATGTTCCCACTCCTGTGCGTTAGAGGACATGCTGGTGTTCCGCGTAGATGCATTTGTTCATGACCACTTTGAGACCCGCTTTGCGTGCCTGTACCGCGGCGGCATTGTGCACGATCCCCTGCTGCATCCAGATGACCTTAGCGCCTTTGGCGATCGCTTCGTCCACGATGCCGGGAACGGCGGAGGTCTCTCGAAAAATATCGACGATGTCAACTGAGCCGGGGACCTCCGTCAAACTTTTGTAGCACTTGTCGCCGAGGATTTCCGTGTGGCCGGGGTTCACGGGGATGACTTTGTAGCCGTGTTCTTTGAGATAGACCGAGATCCAGTGCGCAGGCCGTTCCTCTTTCAGGGAAGCGCCGATCACCGCGATGGTTTTAGAGGTGCGCAGGATCTCCGCGATCTCTTCGGTAGAAGCGTTTTCTTTTGGAAATTCACACTCAGCCATATGTTAATTTTACCGCCGTTTCGATGTGAGGAGTATGTGGGAAGAGATCCACGGGTTGAACTTCCTGAACTCGGTATCCGCCTTGGGTGAGAATCCCAAGATCGCGCGCCAGCGTCGCCGGGTCGCAGGAGACGTAGATCAGCGTGGAAGGCTGTAGCGCCAGGAGCGATTTGAGTACCGTAGGCGTGCAGCCGGCGCGCGGCGGATCCACCACCACCGTGAGCGGCTGGCGATCGCGGCTGAGATTCCCCAGGAACGCTTCCGCGGACTCTGCCATAAAGCGAACGTTTTCGATTTCGTTCAGCTCCGTGTTGGTCTCGGCGTCTTGCACCGCGTCCGCAAATTCTTCGATGCCGCCGATTTCCTTAAAAGAGTCCGCCAGCCAGAGCGCGATCGTGCCGACGCCGGTGTAGAGATCGAGCAAGCGTTCCCCGCTCCCCGCCATGCGCTTCACTACGTCATAGAGGACTTCCGCCTGCGCGCTGTTGATCTGAAAGAAAGCGCCGGGAGAAAGCCTGAACTTGAGTTTGCCGAGGCGTTCTTCAAGATAGCCCTGTCCGGCAAGCTTACGCCAGGTCCTTCCCAGGATGACGTTGGTTCTGGCGGGCTGGACATTCTGGTGAATGCCGACGATTTCAGGAAATTCACGCGTCAAAGTATTCACGATATCGCGCTCATTGGGGAACGAGGGCTCACGCGTCACAAAGATCAGCATGGCTTTCCCCTCACCGGAAGACCGAAGAAGAAGATGTCGGATCCAGCCTTGATGCCGTTCCGCGTCGTAAGCATGCATCCGATGTTCTTTAAAGAGCTCGAGCGTCCGGTGAATGATGCGAACGGTCAGCTCGGACTGCACGAGGCAATCTTCGATCGGGACAATGTCGTGCGAACCTTCGCTGTAGAACCCCGTGATGATCTGGCGGCCATCCCAGCCGACTGGCTGCTGCACTTTGTTGCGGTAGCGCCAGGGGTCCTGCATGCCCAGGACGGGTTTGACGTTGACATCGCGGAGACCGCCCAGGCGTTCGAGCGTTTCTTTCACGAGACCCTGCTTGGCGTTGAGCTGAGAGCCGTAGGTGATGTGCTGCCAAGTGCAGCCGCCGCATTTAAAGTAGTAAGGACAAGGCGCTTCGATCCGGTCATGGGAAGGTTCATGCACACGCAGGACTTTCGCGCGTGCAAAACGTTTGTGGGTGTCAGTGATTTCGGCTTCCAGTGTGTCGCCCGGCGCGGCATAGGGAACAAAAACGACCATGCCTTCGGTACGCGCAATCCCTTCGCCGCCCGTGGAGAGACGCTCAATCTGGAGACGGATTTTCTCGCCCTTGTGCATGAGGGCTATTCTATCGAATGCTACCCGTTGGCGTTGAGGTTTTCGGGCGTGCGCAGGCGGATGCGGAGCAGAAAGCGGATACAAAGAGCGAACGAATACTTCACAAGGTGATGACTTTTATTGTTTCTTCAACATCGGGCTTCAGACTGCTCTTCGGATACTTCTCGAGGAAAGATTTCAGGGTCGCGGTCGCCTGATCGGTCTTGCCGACGCGCGCTTCTTCCACCGCGGTGCGGAACATCTTCACTTCTTCAATCGATACGGGCGCGTCCGTGGTTTTGCCTTTCCAATAAAGTTGTTTCGAAGCAGGTTCCTGTTTCGAGCCGCGCAAACCCGCGACGCTTGAACCGGTGGAGGTCGGCTGATTGGCGCGGCGCGCCACGTGATCGAGTTTCGTCTGAAGTTCCTGCAGATAGGCGGCGTTCGTTTGATCTTTCTTTGCTTCTTCAGCGCGCGCAAACGCGGTCGTCATCACAAGACATACGAGTGCGGCGGAAAATATTTTCATGAGAGCCTCCGGAAGTTTTAGATTCGGTGAAGAAGATAGCTGATGCAGCCCACGGCGAGAACAGCTCCGGCGAAGACGAAGACGGGAAAGGAACGCTTTGTTTTGACTCGTTGCCATGCGTACATGCCTCGATAAACAGTGACGGCGCCCCAGAGGATTCCTGCGCCCGCGAACACCAGATCTCTCGCTTCAGTAGGCCCCATTGCGGTCCAGTTTAGCCCGCGACTTCGCACCCCGCAAGGGAATTTATCGTCGGTAAAGAAAAGTTTACGACTTGTTGAGGTTACTCCGGCTCCCGCGCGGCGCAGTCCTCATGTTCCAGGGACAGACACTCATTAGGTTTCTCGATGGCATAGCTTACGGAGCTGGAAATTTCATGGAAAATGGTGAGAACTACCGCCCTGACCCGGTCGCCGTCTTTGAGATGCTTTCCGCACTTGGCGCAGGATTGCTTCATATTTTCAAGGCGTATTATACCCGTCTTTTTCTAAACGCTCCAGCAAGCTCCATTTCCGCTCCACCATGGACGGGGAGGAGCTGTAAGGGCTCCATTTCCTGGGACTGGGCAAGATCGAAGCCAAGGCTACGGCTTCCCACGGGGCGATATCGGCCGCAGACTTCATGAAATAGTACTGGGAAGCCGCTTCTACGCCGTAAATTCCGGGTCCCCACTCCGCAAAGTTCAAATAAAGCTCCAGGATGCGTCTTTTGGGGAGAAGGAGTTCCATATAAAAGGTCAACGCCGCCTCTTTTGCCTTGCGGATGAGCGATTTGCGCGGCCGCAGGTACAGCGTCCGCGCCAGCTGCTGGGTTATCGTACTCCCCCCATAAACGTAACGTTTTTTAGACATGTTTTTATGAAAAGCTATCTTGATCTGCTCCAGATCAAAGCCGTGGTGGCGGTAGAACGTATCGTCTTCGGCGATGACGATGGCATGTACTAAGGAAGGAGACATCTGGTTGAGCGGCTTCCAGAGGTGCATGGGGGTGAAGTCCCGCTTCTTTTTGCGGGCTTCTTCGCGCCTGAGCTCTATTAAGGAAGAAGTCTTGGGATTGGAGTGCTTGAGTTCAAACACACGGTACGGCCATAAGATGTAAACGAGAAAGCCAAGAAACGCGAAAACAAGCAGTCGCCGAAACACCTGCTCATTGTAGTGTTTTCGTCCACGCCTCCTGCAAAAGCTGTCGTGCTTTGTGCAGGCGAGACATCACCGTGCCTTCGGGGATGCGCATTTTTCGCGCAATCGATTCGTACGAGAAATCTTTGAGGCAGTAGAGTTCCATCACGCGGCGGTATGGCCTGGGCAATTGTTCAAACGACTTCATGGCGTGCCGGCCCATTTCCTGCGCGGCGTACAGCTCTTCTTCTGTTTTTTCTTGTGCAAAGGCGGGAACGAGTTCGGCCTGCTCGTTCTGCAGCAGAGTATCCAGGGAAAGCGGCGCAGGTCTCCGATAAGCCAGCAGGCATTCGTTCATCGCGATGCGATAGAGCCAGGTGAAGAAAGCGGAATCGCCGCGGAAAGCAGGAAGCCTTTCCAGTGCCATCGCCAGCGTATGCGAAATCACATCTTCCATGTGATGTTCATCTTTCACGGCGTTCGAGAGGCTTTCCATCAGTCGCTTTCGGTATTTCTGCACCAGGACATCAAAGGCTGAGCGGTTCCCGTCCACTGCCGAACGGATCAATTTGAATTCGGCGCTCAAAGCATCGCCGCCCCCATCGGGGCACTCTTGCAGGTGAAAGCGCACTCTTTCCGTTAATTCAGCGGGATTGATAGGCTTGGCGATATAGTCGCTCGCACCGCAGGAAAAGCCTTTCAGCCATTCTTCCGGCCGGCGCCTGACCGTTAGCATAATGATCGGCAGTTCATCCGCGCGGTAACTCTGGCGGATCTGTGTGCAGAGGTCGTAGCCGTTAGCATCCGGCAGGTTGATATCCAGCAGAAGTACGGCAGGCCTTTCTTGCTCCAGGCGCCTGAGCGCTTCGGCGCCGAGTTCGGCGATCTTGACAGAAATCCCGGCACGACCCAGAATCTTTTGGACCAGCAGCTGGTAATCCTCTTCATCCTCTACGCACAACACGGTGTTGTTCATGATGTCTCCCTTTATTTTTTTGATGTGGGCAGTGTGAAGGTGAAAGTGCTTCCGACTCCGGGACGACTGGCGACGCTCATGCGCCCGCCGTGCTGCTCGATAAGCAGTTTGCTGAGGGCAAGACCGAGGCCGGTCCCTTTTGGACCTTTGAGGGTCTGGCGTGCTGCGGCCACTTGCTCGAATTTCTTAAAGATTCTTTTTTGGTCATTTTCGGGAATACCAATGCCAGTGTCCTGAACATGGACTAGCGCCATCGCTCCCGCCGTTTCCAGAGAAATCCCGATCGATCCTCCCGGCGGCGTAAATTTGATCGCGTTGGAAAGAAGGTTCACAAGGACTTGCCGGACTTTGTCCGCATCGGCCCATACTTTCGGTAGAGGCGGTGTCGGCTTTGGCGCTACGCACAGGAGCGATTTCTCCGAAAGCTTCGGTCCATAAAAGGTGATCACTTCCTCGATGAGAGGTTGCACATCCAGAGGAGAACAGGCCAGTTCGATCTTGCCGCGTTCGAGCGCCCCGACATCCAGCAGATCGTTTACAAACCGTGTCAGGCGGTGAGTGTTGGCCTGCAGCCGGTTGATATAAACAGGCCAGGATCCCGAGAATGTTCCCGGCAGCATCTCCTCCCTCATGAGGTTCAGATAGGATTCGATCGCACCCAGGGGCGAGCGCAGTTCGTGCGTCACAGCTGAGACGAAGTCTTCTTTCATCGCATCGAGTTCCAGAAGATTCTTCGACATCCGCTGAAACGATTGAGCCAGGGAACCTAATTCATCGGCACGGGCCGCTGGTTCGCTGAGGTTTTGCCGGAATTCTCCCTTCCCAATGTGCTCTGCAACGCGCGCCAGCGTTTGTATGGGTTTAGTCCACGAATGCGCGAGCAAAAAAGACACGATGATGCCGAGGATGACTGCCCCAAACGCTACGGAGGCTAGTCTCTGCTTCACGCCTCGGAGGCGGACATGCATGAGGTCTGCAGTTTTCTCGGCGGAAAATCCAGCGGTCACGCTGGCGACCCATCGACCCGCCAGATGCACCGCCTGCGACAAAACCAGAAGTGATCCTGTGCTCATGTCAGCAGAACCCTTTTTTTCGTTTAAGCTGCCGATCTGGCGCGGTTCAGAATGCGCCAGGACTCTGCCTTGCGGGCTTGTGACGCTCAGGCTGGTGAGCGCTGGGTTCCATTTCTGCAGCCAGCGCGTATATTTCACGAGAAGAAGGTCATCATTCGTCAGAATGGATTCCCGGGTAATGTGCGCGAGATTTTGTAATACGACGCGTCGCTCCGCATCGGCTTCGGCACGAATCGAGGCGCGCTCGGCGAGATAAAAAGAAGCGCATAAAGCGAAGATCGTGCCGATGAGCAGTCCCGAAATGACGAGCGTCAGTTTAGGGAAGAGCTTCATCGTTCATCTCCTCCTCTTTGTGAAGCACAAGTTCCTTTTGAACTTTTCGCAGGGCAATTCGAGCTTTTTCATGGGACGGATTCATGCGTGCGGTGATGCGCCATTCACGCACGGCCTCGTCCAGCTGGCCGCTCGCATAGGCGATGAGCCCCGTCTCATAGTGCAGTTGCGCGGCCTTTGGATCATGCAGCCGCTCCATTTCTGCCGATGCCATAGCGAGATAGGAATGTGCCCGCGCGTGGCCACGGTCTAAATGAAGAATTCGCTCAAAGGCCTCTTTGGCATCGGCAAAATGCTGTTGATCCAGTGCCAGCAGCCCGCGCTGCAGCAGGTCCGCTATTTCCTTTTGCTGTGTTTCGCCCAGCCTGGCCGTGCGATCTTTTTCCAAAGCTATTTCTGTCTGGACGAGATAATGTCCCAGTTGCGGATAATCTGGATCCTGGATGGCGAGATTTCTGAATTCCTCGAGCGCTTCCGGAAAGCGTTTTTGCTGATAATGGATGACGGCTTCATCAAAGTGTTTTTGCAGCAGCTTCAGGCGCTCGTCTTGCGCTTGATGCCTCTGGGCAATGGCCTCATAGGGGAGAATGCGCAGCTGCTCCAAGCGTTTTGCCGCTTCCGCTGCGCCCAGGCTTTGCATCGCCAGTGCGTGCAGTCTGCTCCAGGCTGCAACAGCGCCCGCATAATCCGCCTGCGCGTAGGCATAAAATCCTTCGATCGCGTAGCGCTCCGTGATCGAAAATCCTTCACCACTATCCAGAGCCCGGCGCATCTGGCTTTGCAATTCGCTTAACTCTCTCTGGGCCACGGCAAAAGAATCATTTTCGGCGAGCACCTTCAGAAGAATATCCGCTGCCGGAAGCAGCCGGCCGGACTGACGCTCAAGGCGAGCTGCCTCACAGGCCGAAACCCACTCGTTCTGCTGTGCACGCTCTTCCTCATGGGTTGTGTACTCCATCGTTTCGGCCAGAAGATCGCGCTCCGCCATCTGGATATGCGCCATGCGTGTTGTGTCGCGAAGTATTTCGAGTCGGCGTGCACGCACGAGACTTTCTCTGTCCCGCTGCATCTGTTTGTTGGTCAGGACGACATACGCATGAGCTTCAGCATCCGCGGGATTTTGTTGAAGTACAGAAAGGAAGTTGTCCATCGCTTCCGACCAGCGACGTGTGTGATAGAGCTCAATGCCGTTTTCGAGGCTCCCCAAGGACTGTGAAAAAGGCGTCAGTATCGCGACCAGGAGGAGCGCGACCTTTTTCATCGAATGACCAGCAGCTTTCCTGTTTTTGTGTCGACCGAAGAACTAATCTGCCAGAGATAAACGCCGGAGGCCACAGGCTTGCCGTGAGTTGTGCGAACATCCCAATTCTCTTGAGCCAGCAATCCGCCCAGATCGCTGTGCTGCAATTCGCGAACCAGCTCGCCCGCGAGGCTGAATATTTTAATGGAGCACTCCGAAGGTAAATTGGAAAACGTTATACCGCCGGCTTCTGTGCCGGATTGTCCAGGTGAGCTGCCGGCCAGAGGTCCGTAGGGTCGCCAAGGCACAGGAAAGGCAAAACTGTCTGCAGCGCTTCCGTCAGGACTACCCATAAGAGCGAAAACAGCGAAGCGCGTCACGGGAGCGGCAATGCTCTGAACAGCGGCGATAGGCTTGCTTGCAGGAAGTTTGACCCAAAGCTTATGCACTTCGTCCAGCGCCCACCAGGACAAAGTATGCGGTCGCACCACCATGGGCCATGAAGCCGCGCTGGTGTTATAGCTCAGCGAAATCTCGGCACGCTGAGCAAGCGGGCCAAGCGCTTTGCCCTGTGCGTTGTAGGCAACTATTTCCTGCACCGAGAGAGGCGTTCGGTACGCACCACCCTCTTGTGCCGCTTTGGTGTTGGCTTCCTGAATAATTCCGGGATTCACGCGCATTGGACTGCTTTGCGGATCTCGTCCCGTCAGAACGACGAAATACTCTGAAAGCGACCCTCGTGGAATATGCACGGTGATGGGCGGTGAGGATAATTCCTGGACCCCGAGAACACCGGCCGGAGAAGGGCTAAGGACGACGTTATTTTCATGGGGATTCAGTAGCGTCAGGAAAGAGACATGCACGGGAAGTTCCAGTGGCATGTCATCGACACTTCGGATCTGCTGAGAAAGCATCAGGTCATAGAGCGTGTTGCCGGCCCAAGTGTTGAGAGGCGTAATCGTGATGCTGTGATGGGCAAGATCATGTGTCAGGGTGAAGGCTGCCGTTGCGTAGCCGGTGAGCCCTTCATGATCGCGGACCACGATCGCTTGAATGCCATTAGAAAGCGTGCGCTCATCGAGTTGATCGGAAAACCTAATGGTGAGGGGCGCGTCCAATGCCACTCCGACCTGTATGCCGTCCTGGAAAAATGTGGGCTGTTCTGGCTGGCCGATATGCATGCTGAGCACGGAGAGAGCCACGCCAGCACCAAAGCTGGCCGCTTGGTAGCCGGACATGAAGTCATAGGGAGCAGCCGTGGATACTTCTCCAGAAGCAGGTTCTTCCATCGAGAAGCGCATTTCAAAGTCTGCAGAGGCAATAGAGGCAGACCCGCTCGCGCCGAGCAGATCCTTTGTAAGGATGAACTGCCCGCCGGTCATTTCGTCCGCGTGCAGCGGCATCAGCAGTCTACCCAGGCAGAAGCTACTGAAGAGGACTTGCTTTAAGTTTTTCATGCGTTTCTTTCATCATCTGGAGCGCTTGGGGATGAGTGGGATCTGTTTCAAGCGCCCTGTTAAATTCCACAAGCGCCTGAGAGTATTGGTGCCTTCGATACGCCTTCATGCCCACGAGGTAGGCATCTTGCGCGAGCACGAGCGGGTCCGGCGGCGCAATGCCAAATCTGAACGTCAGTCCCATGCGATGCGTTTGTCCCAGCTCTCCGGCACCTGCAATCGAATAATCCAGCTGCACCGTTCGAAAGCGCAGGCCAGCGCCAAGACGCAGGCCGGACCCAAGGTCGCCGCGTGACGAATATCCTGTTCGCAGAACGAGCAGCCGCAGGGTGGAAAGCTCTATCCCGGCGCCGAACGATTCTTGTGCTGCCTGTGGCTTTTCTCCATCTAAGGCGACCGTCAGTTTTTCGCCGAGCCATAAGCCAGTCCAGGACAGACCACCGGACAGCGTTCTCGGAAGATCAAATGATTCGCGATCAAACTTCATAGGTGTCCCGAAGTTTTTGGCGGCGACTCCGAGCTTGAAGCCCTCCAACGCAGCGCTGTAGTGCCTGCCAGGTGTATAGAGGAGGCCGACATCAAAAGCGAACGCGCGAGCCGAGATAGAATCCAGACGTTCTTCGATCCACTTCGTGGTGAGTCCCAGTGAAAAATCAGAACCCATTCGACGGTTTGAAAGCAGCGTGTGCGCGTAACTGAGAGCGATGGCCGTATCGCTCGCGCTCACCTGGCCAGCAGGTTGGCCGCTGGCGTCATAGGCATTGAAGTCTCCTGTACGTAAATGAGTGATGGCTCCTGCCAGGGTCCCCCAGCGTTCCGTGGGATGGGCATAGGCGGCATAGTCCGTACGGATTTCCTGGGCCAATTCCGAATGTACGAATCCAGCTTCCTTGAGTTGGAGCTTGGCGAGTCCGGCGGGGTTCCAGTAAGCGGCATAGACATCATCCGCCAATCCAGTCTGGGCTTCGCCCATAGCGATGGCGCGGGGATTGGCGCCTAAGGTCAGAAAGTTTGCTGACGTAGTTCCGGCATCTGCCGCGGCAACTCCCAGCGGCATGACCAGACACAGCCCAATGAGATCCCAGCGTTGCATAAGGGTGCTATCCCTTAGAGTACGATCGCGGAAAAATATTCATACACACGTCAGAATACACGCGCGCAAAAATGTTCCGTATGGGGCGTTAGGGGCGAAGGCTGTTCCCTAAGGACCTAGGAAACGTCTGGGCGGGGAGGCCACGATTTTTAGCCTCTATACCCATACTTCTACCGTCAGCGATCGATTACACTTAAGAACCTGCCTGCCGGCAGGCAGGCGCGCGTTTTTGGCTATGCGCGCGCGTACAACAATGCCTCGACTTCTCACGCGCATCATCGCCGTCCTTTTGCTTCCTTGCTTCTTAAGCAATGACGCGGCCGCTGCCATCAGCAGACCTCCGCTTCCGATCACCCAAACCCATCTCTTCCAAGCACAGGCGCTTCAAACCGCTGGTGTGTGGATGCACCAAAGATACGTCCGCGGCGTAGCGGCCTCCGTCCTACTTGCTGTAGCGATCGTGGCCTGTGCCGGCCAGCAGGTGAATCTCAGTGCGCCAGTCCCGCCCTTCCGGACACTGCCCGACGCCGTTAAATTTGTTCAAGAGCAGAGCACGCTGGGAGCAGGACTACCCGCGTCGTTCCGCGTACCTCCGTCTACAGTTTTGGACGAGTCTATGACACAGGTCGTTCGTGAAGGCGCGGGGTTGTATGACACCGCGCTGGCGATCTTAGTCCTGGTTCAAAGCGGGAAACTGCACGAGGCGAGACACCTCCTGGATATTTACGCTGATGGGTATGGAGAAAACGGGCGTCCTTACGGAACGATGAATCTACGAGCCTTCCCCTCTTACGACGGCGCCGCGTTTGCGCCCCTGCGCCCGGATCTTCATTTGTTTTTTGATTTCACGCGCACGAGCGGTCTATGGGACGTAAGCTGGAATCAGTGGCGCACTCACGTGGGCCCGAATGCGTGGCTGGGGCTGGCGACCGCCGCCTATCTACAACAGGCCCCAGCGTCGGCGCAGGATGCGAAGTACGTGAATTTGATGCGCCATATCTGCGATGCGATCCTGCTGCTGCAGGACGAAGGCACACAAGGAGGCATTCGTTATGCGCCTCAGGGTGTGTCGCACGATCCCGGGACCAGCGATCCCTATCTCGAGATCAATTCCGAAAACAATGTGAGCGCCTACGCCCTGTTGCTCGGGGCTGCCCAACTCACCGGAGATCAAAAATATCAGCAGGCCGCAGACCGGGTCCTGCAGTATTTCCAGAGCGCGCGTATCTTCAACACAGCGACCGGTCAGATGCAGGCCGGGCTGATGAGTCCTGGTACATTCACTTTCGTCAAGGGTGTTGTTTATAGAAACGGGCGCTGGGAATCCCAGACGGAGTTTGCCGCGGATTCCGCCGGCACCTGGGCGATCTCTGCCTTCGGGCCGGCGCAAATCGATGCTTTGTGGGGACAAGGTGCCGCCTACAGGATGCTGATGGCGGTACGTCAGATCGTAGGAAGAACGTCACGCTTTCAGGCTGCCGGCCTGGATCAAGAACTTGCCGGCGTCGACTTTTCAGACGTTTATCCTGTCGAGCAGGCTTTGATTTCACCGGAATGGTCTGCGGGTTATAGGAATGCGGCCCTTTTACTGGTGGATTTTTATCGCGGGAGAGAGGTCATCACACAGGCTCAATTGGCCGGTCTTGAGCGCGACGCACAGACGATCAACACCTTCATCGATGCCCATCCCGAGGGTAGTCATTACGCGATCGGTCCCGGCATGGCGTCGCCTCGCTCGGGCGAGACCGGGCATCGGTGGTTTTCCGCTCCAGGTCCTGCGTTGGCTTCTGTATTTAAGGTCCTCAGGGATCCTTTAGCGGCGGTCCGAACCTTTAGAACCTCGCGCCTCGTCGCCAATGACCGCGTTAAGGTCGGGCCCATCGAGCCGTTGAATAACTTCATGGTGATATTGGCAGCCGCGTGGTTTCGTCGGGACAAAAAAAAGAAATCGAAAACGCCGCCCTCCACAGGCCTCGCCCCCAGGACAGGCACTCCCTTGGGGGGCGCGATCGGCCAAGCGCAGATTGAGGCGTTACGCCAAGTGATTGTCGATTACCCAGATCAAAATCTTTTAGGCGTCGTGTTGTACCTGAACAATTTACAGCCGCGCCAGGCGGGCACTATAAGGATCAAGAAAACAGGGACGAGCTTTATGTTCGAGAATCCCCAGGACTCTAATTTTGATTTCTTTGAGCGGATGAATGAGCTTACGTGGGTGGATGAGCGGCCCCTGATGCCTCTCCTTCTGCATGCTGACGCCGATCAGAAGCCTTTTCAGTCGTTTGACGCAGTCTTAAAGCTGCAATTTCTACCTGCAGCGCTATCGGGTGGAGCCTGGATGAATGCTCCGAAACTCGACACCGGCGCTTTCGAGGGCGCCTGGGGGGTCGTTGCTCGTACACCGGAACTGGAAAAAGAGCTGACCGAATTAATGAACAGCAGGCTTGAAGCTATCAGCGGTCAATCCGGTCCGCTTTTAAGAAGTTATCTTTTTCCTGCGCTCATTGCCGGAGGACTCACCTTGATGGGTTTAGTTGGAGCACCTTTGAAAGCTATGTCAGATCCAGCCGTTGCGGGGCGCGCCGCGCTCCGATCCGCTGCCTAACCAACTTACCAACTAACTAACCTACCAACCAACTAACTAACTTTCTTAAGCGATGCTGACTTGCGGGTCTTGCTGGAGGTATTTGTCCACTAAGTAGGAAAAGGACGGAGAAAGTTCGTCCATCACTTCGATGTCGCCGGTGGCCACGATCGCGCCATGGTTGATGCGGACGATGGGGCACTCCCCCCACTCGCCGGCGCGGTTGAAATCAAAACACACCGGGTCAGCGTGCCCTTCTTCCGGGCGGGCAAACTGCGCATAGCCATTTTTCAACAACACTTCCGAAAGGACCTTGTCATGAATCATGGCCATGCTCATCTCGTGGTAGAGCGTGCGGCCGGTGTTCGCGAGCAGCGTTAAGCGCTCGGTCTCAAAAGCCGGGAAAATGTAGCGGGTGACGAGCGACCTGTAACTGGCAGGGAGTTTGCGGCAGAGGGTTTCTTCGAGGGGTTCGATCCAGTTGATGTATTGGAAGCGCTGGATGGTCCAGTCGTAGTAGAGTCCGAATTCTGCGCCGCCTTCGCGGAGCGGGTGCGGCACATCTTCTTCCCGGATACGGCGCCTGGGTTCGTGGTTTACTTTTTTAACGAATGCATCGATCAGCGTGTCAGCGTTCATTCAATCCCCCCTCAAGGACCTTTACGACCTGGGAGGATTCTAGGGTACGTGTGTTACGTGACCTATGGAGCGGAAGGCTCGAAATGATCGACCAAAGGGCCTAGTGGTTAAGTGGGACTGGTCTTTGAAATGGGCGACCTCGGTCAAGGTATAATCCTCGTCGGAGCAACAAAGCCTCGCGTGCCCTCATCGTCTAGCGGTTTAGGATGGTCGCCAGACGTCTGGCGACAGATCACGGGTTCGAGCGCCACACAGCAGGCGCTCGTCCGCAGGTGGAAAGTAGTGCCGGAA
>JANLWZ010000186.1:0-1721 GCA_031364865.1 Elusimicrobiota bacterium | reverse complement strand
CTGCAGTCTGCGCTTCATGCAGCGATGCTGGCCTATGTGCACTATTCGAATGCCATCCAAGCCACACGCGCTGCTGCCAAGGTGGAGCGCTATTCAAAAGAAACGTGGTTCACACTGCGTTCAAGAAGCGAAGTATTACATCGTCGTCAAAATGAGCTGCTCCTTGCGTTTAATAAACTATTCCGTGCACAGAAATCGTCTTCGAATCCCATCAAAAATCCCGATAGGCGTCACTGGCCGTTTGGTTTAGAAGGCTTACGCCGCCACGCCATCTCCGGCCATGGTCAGGATCCTATGGCTGGTTGGATGCCAATACCCGGCCAAACACGTAGCGGTAGAGCGCTGCAGGGATCCGGAATTTCCGATCAACGCCGGCATGACGACACTTTACGTTCGCGAATGCACTCTACGGATAACATCGACTCACTGGTCTCGGAAATGGAGCGGTTTTCTGAAAAATCGAATGAGATGCGGGATTATATGGAGCTTGGGTACCTACGGCTCAAGCTCTTGCGAGTTCTTGAAGTCATTACCCCGCGCTCGCGAATCTTTAATTTAGCATCGGGTGCCAATTGGTTCCCCGGTTTGTTCGGCTCCGAAATGTGGACGTTTGATCAAAGACTGACAGAATTGGAATCCAGGTCAGTCTTTGAGCGTTTTCATAGGGCATTTGGCGGCCACTTCCCTCCTCTGATGTCTCTAGGGAAGGTTCATCACACGAAAGCTGCCATTTTTGATCCCATCTTTCTTCCGGGCTGGATGCGCATGCTTCGCCCGAAGGATGTCATCTTCATGAAATTTGCCATTGAAGCGCATGCTATATGGTCCATGAATGCGCGTATGCGTCCGATGTCGATAGCTTTGGCCCGAGCAGAAGATCATGTGATCAGAAAGCTGACGAGAAATCATTTTGTTGATCTGATTGATCAGATGCCGGCCGATGCCTATATCGTGAGCTACGAGCGCTATCATCCGGCCTTTCGGGAAGGCTATTTCGCAGAGCTTGTGCAGCAACAGGTACTTTCTGACCTCACTATGTCTAGTTTAACAGCCTTACAACAGCGGATTCTTCGGGCCATGAATATGAATAAAGAGATCATGGCAGGAGACACTCTTGAAGTCCGCCCCGTGAACGGAATGGAGAAAGATGTCCGCCTTTTCGAGGGCGGTAAGTTTCATATCTATGTCACCACAGGGCGAAAACGGACAGGTGAAATTCCATTTCGTTCTGCCCTCCTTAAGGCCGCTTAAAACACCTTCCCTTCAGTGACAGCACAAGGCGGTTTTTTGTAAGATTCCATGTGCTCGACCACCGACGTAAATCCATCCAATTAATCGATCGTTTTAAGCGTCTTAAAACCCTCGTTATCGGGGACCTGATGCTGGACCATTTTGTCTGGGGTTCGGTGTCACGGATTTCACCGGAAGCGCCCGTTCCTGTGGTCCAAGTCACGCGCGAAACGGAGATGCCGGGAGGAGCCGGGAATGTGGCCGTCAACATGGCCTCCCTGGGTGCTGAAGTCCATGTCGTAGGTCTTCTGGGAGCTGATTCGGCAGCCGATCGGCTGCTTTCACTTTTCCAGCGCTGGCCTATCCGCACCGAATCTACCGTACGCACTCCCGAACGTCCAACCATTGTCAAAACACGCGTGATCGCGCATCACCAGCAGGTTGTGCGCGTAGACCGGGAGATCCGTGGAGAAGTTTCGGAGCGATTGCGC
>JANLWZ010000175.1:0-6282 GCA_031364865.1 Elusimicrobiota bacterium | reverse complement strand
ACCCTCGATCCTCTGCGCGCCGATGCGTTTGAAGATACTCTGTCGCATTACACCCGGATCTTTTCTGAAGGCGAAAAAGACTACGCCATCCCTGCGGGCGCCCAGACAGATCCTAGACGGCTGCGTGATTTAGCCTCTTTCTTCTTCTGGAGTGCCTGGGCCGCCTCCACCAATCGTCCCGGTGATGTCGTCACCTATACCAACAATTGGCCGCACGAACCTCTCGTGGGAAATCGCCCGTCGGGCGAGGCCGTGGTCTGGACCGGCGTGAGCATCATTATGCTGCTCGGTGGCATTTGCGCGATGGTCTGGTGGTATGCCTCCCGTCCTTACACACCCCACCCCGATGCGTTGCCGGCGACTGATCCTTTAATGGAAGGCAGAGCGACCCCCTCGCAAATCGCGACGGTCAAGTATTTTTGGACAGTCTCGGCATTGATCCTGGTACAAATTCTTTTAGGCGTCATCGCCGCGCATTACGGCGTTGAAGGAAATGGGTTCTATGGAATTCCTTTGGCGAAGTGGCTTCCCTATAGTGTGGCCCGGACGTGGCATGTGCAGCTGGGACTTTTCTGGATCGCGACCGCCTGGCTGGCGGCCGGTCTGTATATCGGCCCGCTGGTCAGCGGGGAAGAACCGAAAGGCCAGCGGCTCGGGGTGAATGTGCTTTTCGGCGCGCTGCTCGTGATCGTGGTCGGATCGCTTACCGGGCAATGGATGAGCATCTTCCATAAGATGACGGACACCGTCTCTTTTTACTGGGGCCATCAAGGATACGAATATGTCGACTTGGGTCGTATCTGGCAAATCGGGTTATTGGTGGGCCTCTTTCTCTGGTTGTTTCTGGTTGTTCGAGCTATCTGGCCGGCGCTCAAAAAACCCGGTGATCAGAAACATCTGCTGTGGCTGTTTCTGATCGCGAGTGCGGCGATCGGCGGCTTTTACGGCGCTGGGCTGGTATGGGGGCAGCACACCTCTCTGCCGATCGTGGAATATTGGCGCTGGTGGGTGGTGCATCTCTGGGTTGAGGGATTTTTTGAAGTGTTTGCAACCGTGGTCATCGCGTTTTTCTTCGCGCGGCTCCGGCTCATACGCTCCGGTCTGGCGGCGGAGGCGGCGCTTCTCTCTGCGACGATTTATCTGTCCGGCGGAATCATCGGCACGCTGCATCACCTGTATTTCTCGGGTACACCAACCGTCGCGATCGCGTGGGGATCGGTGTTCAGCGCCCTCGAGGTCGTGCCGCTGGTGTTCGTCGCCTACGCCGCGTGGGAGGATATCCGGATGTCCAAATCCACCGTCTGGGTCCGGCATTACCGCTGGCCGATCTACTTTTTCGTATCCGTCGCGTTTTGGAACATGGTCGGCGCGGGGCTTTTCGGTTTCATGATCAATCCGCCGATCGCGCTCTATTACATGCAGGGCTTGAACACCACCGCCGTCCACGCGCACGCGGCGCTGTTCGGCGTCTACGGTATGTTGGGCATGGGACTCATGTTGTTCTGTCTGCGCGCTTTACGGCCGGGCGTACCTTGGAAAGAAGGGCTCCTCAAGTTTTCATTTTGGGGAATGAATGGGGGACTCTTCGCGATGACGATATTCAGCCTCCTGCCCGTGGGACTGATGCAGACCTGGGCCTCGGTGCATCACGGCTATTGGTACGCCCGAAGCTCGGAATTTCTCCACACTCCGCTGATGCATACGCTGCGATGGATGCGCGTCCCGGGTGATACGTTGTTCGCTTTCGGCGCGATCGCGCTCGTGGTGTTCATCGCGGGATTGGCTACGGGCCACTCGCTCGAAAAATCCGCGAAAGCGCCTTGACTCGGACCGACCTCTTACGCGCCGGTCCTTACCGGCTGATGTTTCCGCTGGGCATGCTTGGCGGACTTCTGGGTGTAGGGCATTGGATTCTTTGGAGCGCGGGCTGGCTCGCCGATAGCAATCCCTTCTTCCATTCAACGATGATGGTCCAGGGGTTTCTGGCCTGCTTCGTCGTGGGGTTTTTGATGACGGCGTTGCCTCGCTTCCTGGCAACGGATACGGCGCGGCTCTGGGAAGTCGCGCTTGTGGTAACGGCCGCGCTGTTTTTTGCCGGCGCCAGCCTGAGCCAATCCTGGGTTTTCGCGCAGATCGCCTTTCTCACGTTGATCGTGTCGGCTCTCCTCTTTGGAGCACGTCGGCTGCCGCGAAGAACCAAAAACCCGCCTGATTCCTTCCTGCTTGTCGCCTTCGGACTCCTTCACGCGGTGTTAGCTTCCTTATTACTGCTCGCGAGCGGCATGGGCCGGAATGTGGCACTGATGGAAACGGCTCGGCAGATGCTGCAAATCGGTTTCCTGTTGTGCCTGGTGCTCGGTATCGCCGGCTATCTCGCGCCTTTCTTAATGGGATATGGTGATGACCCGAGCTGTGATCCGGACGTTCATGCGAAGGGGATGGCGCGTTGGAAATTATTCGTTCACGCGGCCGCAGGCGCTTTGATCCTGGCAAGTTTTTTTGTGGAAGGGAACGCGCCGCGTGTCGCCGCTGGTTTGCGTGCGGTCATCACACTCGGGCATTTACTGGTGTTCGCAAAGATTGCCCGGCCGATTCGTCGAAAGCGCACCCATGTAGTTTTTTTCTGGACGGCGTGTTGGATGGTCGCGGCGGGAGTGGTATCCGCCTTTCTTTGGCCGGAGTACCGTATCGGGGCGCTGCACATTCTTTTTATCGGCGGCTACAGCTTGATGATTTTCGCCTTTGCTCTGAACGTCATCCTGAGCCATGGAGCCCAACCTGAGCTGCTGCAGGGACGCCTTAATCCGCTGTGGATCATGGGAACGGCTGTTATGGTCGCGATGGCACTGCGTGTGACTGCGGATTTAGACGCTTGGCGTTATCAGATGTGGATTCAAGCGGCCTCAGGCACATGGTTTCTGGCAGGTGTCTTCTGGCTGGGGTATATCTTTCCCAAACTGTGGAGCGCACCGCACGACACTCTCTGAAGCAATCCACGTCGTTCAGCAGGCAAACCTAAAAATCATGCTGGCCGGAGTATAGCGGGAGAACGACTGCATCGAAACCGGTGGTTAGTACTTCGCAGTGGATCGCTGTGATATCTTCGAACGATGGCGGGTGGCCACGATGACACCGATGCAGGTGGGAGCGCCGCAACGACAGGCTGTAGGGTCGTCGCGGAAGCTATAGCCATAGTCGTAGGTGATTTCTTCGGTTTTGTGGATCGTGCGCAGCGCTCGCAGCCAGATCTCGCCGTCAACGTTGACGCTCGCGGAGTTGGGGGAGCAGGAATGGTTGGCGTGACGGGCGAGGTTCCATTTCACAGAGCCGTCAATGAACTCCCGTCGATTGGCTTGGTAGACATAGACGTTGCCGGCTTCGGCCATGGCTTTGCCGGTGTTGTAGGGAATTCGCGGGCCTGCGTATTCCACAATAGCGGTTCCCGCGGGGATGTCGACACGAGCGAACAGGCCCTGGCCATGAATCCCGGAAGCCTTGGACACCACCCACTCGTTATTATTGCGATTCGAAGGTTGTTTCATCGCGAGCGCTTGGGCTGAAATTGAAATATCCCAGCACAAGTGAGGTTCAGTAGCAGGTCCTTGAAGCCGGGTTTTTTCAAATGCGGTGCGAGTTCCGCTTGAGTGAACAGGCGTTGATCGGTCAAGAAAGGCGCAGCGAACCCTAAGGTTTTCGGGATGTCAAAACGCTCGCCATTGGCAAAGAGACTGTAGCGGCCAGCAAGTTTTAAATAGGCCGCACGTACACCGGCGGCACGAACCAACAAATCGCCGTGTCGGATATAAGTTTCAAACGCCGTCCGCAAGACAGGATGCCGTTCCAGAGTGGCTGAACCTTTAGGTTCAGTGACTAAACTCCCCACCAAGGCATCGAACTCAGCGTCGTCCAGGCATTTCAACGTTGATTCCATCAGCTGCCGAAGTCGTTGCACAGCGGCGCGAGGAATTTCCCCGCGGGCTCGCGTCGAACGGAGGTCGGAGTCGGAGTATCGGGCGCTGGCGGTTCCAGAGCGGGAGATCTTTTCTTGGGCGGCGAGCAGAAGGTCTAAACCGGAAGGGGCGCGAAATCCCACAGAGTACGTGAGGCAGTCTTCGAGTGCTGTGCCGTAATGGGCCAGGTTGGGTGGAAGGTAGAGCATGTCACCCGGTTCGAGCACCCAGTCTTGCTTTGCGGTGAATTTTTTCAAAATGCGGAGATCGAGGCCCGCGCGAAGCACGCTGCCGGCGGCGGGATCAAGCTGCCAACGACGCCGGCCTTTGCCTTGGATCAAGAAAACGTCGTAGCTGTCGATATGGGGCCCGACCGTGCCCGCCTTGGGGGCGAAGCTGACCATAATATCTTCCACGCGCCAATCAGGGATGAAGTGAAAGGGTTCGAGCATCGCGGCGACTCCTGGAACGTAGCGATCGACTCCTTGAACCAGGAGCGTCCAGTGACTGCGGGGCAGTTTTCGGAGTTTCGCCGCACTCTGCGGACCCATCGTGACTTCCCAGGGCTTTTTTCCACCGCGTTCCATCACGAGCCTTGAATCCACATCCTCTTCGAGCGCGAGTCCGGCCAACTGATCAGGCGTGATGGGGTCGCGAAAACCCGGAAACGCCCCACGCACGAGCAGGGGTTTCTTCTGCCAATACTGTTTCAAAAACTGCGCGGTCGTGATTTTTCCGAGGAGCATAGACTCCATGATATCTCATGCTGTCGAACCGATCAGAAGCGTGTAGATTCTGTTTGGCGTTGGAGCTTATTGTCGAAGCGGGCGATGAACGTACACTTCTTGCACAAATCTTCGACCAATAGGCCATTCTGAAAGCCTTCACGGATAGCTGTGGCGCGCGAGCTTTGAAGAACGTCTTCGATATTCTGCGATCCGCAATTCCCCAGATTAATCACACCTTCTTTATCTAAACAGCACGGCACGACGGTTCCATCCGCCAAGATCCCGATGTGGGATGAGAGTCCATGACAGAATCCGCGTTCCGCGCGTACGGGATGGTGAGGGTTGGGCCATTCGAAGCGGCTATCACGGTGCAGGTAGACACGGTTCTTTATATGAACGCCCTTCCGCCATTGAATACTGGTGGTGGGTTCAAATTCCACGTGAAGACCTATTCGGATTTTCTCGATCATCACAGCATTGGATGCCTGTGCTCCCGCTGCTCCCTCATTCCATAGCCGATAGTTAATGTAGAGATCAGGCCGTACCTGAATCGCGCGCTCCGTGAAATCGTAGAGGTTTTGCAGATAGCTGGAATTGTCCTCCCCGGGAAAGTTCGATTCAAAGCTTTGCAGTGAGAAATTGATCTGGCTGAGCGTCGGATTCAGGAGCGCGGTCGCGCGTTTTTCGTCCAGAAGAATGCCGTTGGTCGTGAGGTTGACCCGCAGCCCGATCGACTCGCAATAGTGCAGGTAATTTTCAAATTCAGGATGCAGAAGCGGTTCACCCATGAGATGGAAACAGACTTCTTCGGTGAGTGGTGCGACCGCGTTCGCCACGGTCTTAAACAGTGCCGGCTCCATGAATCGTTGCTCCCGTTCGACTTCCGGACAAAACGAGCATTGAAGATTACAGACGTTGCTGATCTCGATGTAGACTTTTTTAAATCGCTTCGGCATGCGCTAACTCGTCAGCGAAGAATTCTTCGACGAGATCACGATCTGATGCCGTTAGTGTACAGGTTTTTATGATTGGATGTAGCGTGCGGTCGCTGCTATCCAGCTTTCGCTCTTCTGGTCTCTTCATGACTACAAATCATTTCTAAGCAATACACCCATTTTTAGTGTATTTTATTTCTGACCGGCTGATTGCATGTCGAAGTCCTTACTCGGTGCTTCAAAGCCGTGTAACGGCAGTCTGGTTGCTGCAATGCTGCGGATCGAGACTGCCCGTGCACTGCCGTGCGGGTACAATCCGACAATCTATCATATCTCAAGACGGATTTGAAAAAATTCGGTTCTTTTGCTGCGTGGCGAAGATATACTGTAAAGAAATTTGATTCAGATTTAGTTAAAAATGTGGCAAAGGCGCCTCGCACCCTGCTGAACTTTCTGGCTTTTCTCTGGCTGAAGTAGACTAACGTGGATGAACGGTGTGCAGAAGGTTTTACGCAATATCTAACTGAGGATCTGGGGGACTTTAAGTGTCTTTGGGGAACAAATTTAAAAAAAAAACATTTATATTTAATAAATTACGGTATCATTTTTATGTTTTATTTTTCAAATGCATGAAAAATGTGTCAATTAAAGCGCGTCACGCTGTCAGCT
>JANLWZ010000154.1:0-12706 GCA_031364865.1 Elusimicrobiota bacterium | reverse complement strand
ACGTCGCGCTCACCAGCCACTTGCCGCATGTGCTTGCGCACGCGCTGGTGCAATCGGCGATGAAAGCCCCCAGCCAGC
Source organism: Elusimicrobiota bacterium (assembly GCA_031364865.1). Taxonomy (GTDB): domain Bacteria; phylum Elusimicrobiota; class Elusimicrobia; order 2-01-FULL-59-12; family 2-01-FULL-59-12; genus JANLWZ01. Next base: position 12,628 of record JANLWZ010000154.1, on the reverse strand, counting down.
AGAAACTCAAATCACTCATGGCCGGATCGTTCCGGGATGTCACGCGAGTGGCGTCCTCTGATCCGGAGCAATGGGCTCAAATCTTTCAGGCGAATCTTCCCCAGCTGCGCGCCGCCGCGCGGGCCTTTCAAAAAGAATTCTCACGCCTGGTGGCCGTCCTTGATCGTCCCTCTCTCCGCTCTCATTTGAAAGGCTCGCAGGCGTATCGTTCCCGCCTCTTCAATGGAATCTAAAACCATCCAGCCCGCCAAGGCTGTGAGAGGTACTGTATCGATCCCTGGTGACAAATCCGTTTCTCATCGCGCTGTTATTCTGGGAGCACTCTCCAACCGCGGATGTTCTGTAACGAATTTTCTCGACGCCGAGGATTGTCTGTGTACGCTCGAAGCCTTTCGTGCGATGGGCATTCGCATTGAGAAGCAAGGGTCGTCATTGGAAATCTCCGGACAAGGATTGGATGGTCTGAAAGCTCCCAAATCCGCGGTCTGGTGCGGAAATTCCGGTACGACGACGCGACTCCTTATGGGTGTGCTGACCGGCCAGCCTTTTGAGGTAAGGCTTGAAGGTGATGCTTCCCTCTCGAAACGACCCATGGACCGCGTGATCGAACCGCTTTCCCGGATGGGCGCGTTTTTTCTGGACGTGAAGGATAATCCCGCGCATCTCCCGCTGCGCATGCAAGGGACTCGATCGGTGAAGTCCCTCCTTTGGAAAAACCCGGTCGCCTCGGCCCAGGTGAAGTCCTCGATTCTTCTGGCTGGCCTTTACGCTTCCGGCAGTACCACGGTGGAAGAACCTTCTCTGTCGCGCGATCATACGGAACGGATGATGACCGCCAGCGGTGTGGCTCTCAGGCGCGAAGGTTTTCGCGTGACGCTGGATGGAACGGCCATCGTGCGTGCGAGCAAATTCCAGGTGCCAGGCGATCTTTCCAGCGCGGCATTTTTATTGGCGGCGGGTGTCTTACGAGCTGCGGGCGAATTGGTCGTGCAGGGCGTTGGCGTTAATCCGACGCGTACAGGTTTTCTCGATATTTTGAAAGCCATGGGCGCAACGTATCGCTTCGTGCGTTCGACAGAAGTAGGGGGAGAGCCGATGGCGGATATCAGTATCAAAAAGACACCTCTTGCAGCGGCGACCATTCAAGGGGATCTCGTTCCGCGTGCCATCGATGAAATTCCAATACTGACTGTCTTAGCCACGCAGGCAAAAGGAAAAACAGTCATCCGAGATGCGGCCGAGCTGCGAGTCAAAGAATCGGATCGACTTGCCACCCTGCGAACGGAGCTCAAGAAAATGGGCGCCAACATCTCCGAAACGCCCGATGGGCTGATCATTGATGGACCGACGCCGCTCAAGGGCGCGATGGTGCAAAGCCACGGAGATCATCGCTTAGCCATGTCCCTGGCGGTTGCCGCGCTCGTGGCGGAAGGACCAACGACCATCGAAGATGTGGCTTGTGTGTCGACTTCCTTCCCAAGCTTTTGGAAGTTGCTGGATCAATTGCGGATGGGCGCCTGATGGATTTTCGCGAGATCAACCCCGTATATAGTCCGACTCTTTATTTTTTAGTCAAGGAACTCCAGAAATTGAGTTTTAACACGATCTGGCGCAGACGCGTCTATGGGAAAGAAAATATTCCGCCTTTCGGTACTCCCACCATATTCGCGGCCAATCACCGATCGCTCAGTGATCCTCCGGATGTCGGCACGTGTGTCCCCTATCCCATTTTTTACTTTGCGAAAGAAGAGTTATTCCAGATCCCTGTCCTGGGCTGGGGTATTCGTCGGGTGAATGCGTTTCCTGTGAAACGAGCTGAACACGATATCGGCGCTTTTAAACTCGCCATCCGCGTCCTGAAAAATGGCGGTGGGCTTGTGCTTTTTCCAGAGGGGGGGAGACGGCTGGATCCCAAAAAGCAGTGGATAGCCAGAGCAGGCGTCGGCATGCTCGCCTGCAAAACTGGGGCGCGAGTGATCCCTGTCGGTATTAAGAACGCGGACCGTTTTTCAAAACTGGCGCCGCTGGAGGTTCGCTTCGGTGAAGCGATTTTTCCACCGGCTGAACCTGCGCCCGAAGACTATCAGAAAGTAGCCGACCGCGTGATCCATCGGATTAAGGAGCTTTGCCATGAATGACCTGAAACCCTTGTTGCGACTCATGGGCATCATCCAGATCTTTTTGCTTTTTGTGGTGCTCTTTTTGCCGGGTCTCATGAGGCTTCTTCAGGAGCCCATCGGCAAGTTTTTGTACGCCCTGGTGACCCTCTTTTGTGTGCTACAAGCCCTTCTTTTGCGCCGGGCGCTCGCGAAGCTCGAATAACCCTTTAATGGTATACTTCGCACATGTCTGACGATAAGCTCACTATCGACGACATGTCCATGAGCGACCTGCTCGCGGGCCTGCCTGAAAAAGTCCACTCCGGAACCGTTGTTCAAGCCCGCGTTTTAGGTAAAAATGCGGATGGCGTTCTGGTAGATATTGGCCTCAAAATGGAAGGCCTCATCCCTAAAGCAGAATTCCCCAATTTTGAGCAGGACTTACCGTTTAAAGAGGGGGAGTCCATCCCCGTATTAATCCGCCAGATTGAGGGGCATGACAACTATCACCGCGTGTCCTGGCGCTCCGCACGAGAGATGTCTTCCTGGGATAAACTATTCGCCGCCTACCAGAGCCAGCAGCCGATCGAAGCGACCATCACCAAAAAAGTAAAAGGCGGCTATGTCGTCGATGTGGGCTGCGATGCTTTTCTTCCTGGGTCGCAGCTTGATCTCCGCCCTACGCATCAGGCGGATGCATGGCTTCTCAAGAAAATTTCTGTCCTGGTCACTGAAGTGGACCGCACAAAATCCAACGTTGTCGTGTCGCGAAGAAAAGTGCTGGAAAAGGAACGCGCGCGCAGCCGCGAAGCCACGCTCTCTCATTTGAGCGAGGGGCAGCTCGTCACAGGAACAGTGACGAGCATTACCAGTTTCGGCGCGTTTGTGGATATCGGCGGCATTGAAGGTTTGCTTCATGTGTCGGACATGTCCTGGAGCCGAGCCGGCAAACCGTCTGCCTGCGCGAAAGTGGGCCAGACGTTGGAGCTGAAAGTTTTAAAGTACGACGCTGCCACGCATCGAATTTCCCTCGGGCTAAAGCAGCTGCAAGCGCATCCGTGGGCGAATGTGCCTGCCAAATATCCCATAGGATCGACGGTCAAGGGCCGCGTCACCACGATGACCAATTTCGGCGCCTTCGTAGAACTCGAGCCAGGCGTCGAGGGACTGATTCATGTGAGTGAGATTTCCTGGAAAGACCGCGCCGCAAAACCTCAAGAGGCGCTCAAAGGGGGCCAGGAAGTTACGGCCAAAGTTATCCTTGTCGATCCGTCCAAAGAAAAACTCTCGCTTTCGCTCAAGAGGCTCGGCGCAAGCCCCTGGGAATCGGCTAGAACGCATTATTCTCCCGGCACGAGGATCAGAGGCCCGGTGACCCATTTGACGCCGTTTGGGGCCTTTGTGATGCTTCCAGAGGGCATTGAGGGACTCGTTCACATCTCCGATATGTCCTGGAACAAGAAATTTCAGCATCCTTCTGAATTGGTCAAAGTAGGAGAGGAAGTCGAAGCGGTGCTTTTGGATGTCAAAGTCGAGTCAGAAAAAATTGTGCTGTCGATGAAACATCTGCAGCCCGATCCGATGTCCCAAATGAAAATTGGACAAGCCGTGACCGGTCGCGTCATCCGCAGTGGCGAAAGCGGCATCATGCTCGAATTACCGTCGGGAATCGAAGCGCACATTCGACAGAGTGAACTCTCGGAAGACGCTATGGGGCGCGTGCATGTGCCTGCCGCCGGTGAAGAAATCACGGCGAAAATCGTCCGTGTCGATGCGCGTGAGCGCCGTGTCGACTTATCGGTGAGACGCCATGACAAAGATGAAGAACGGCATCTGATGAAGCGCTACGGCGGCCATCATCAGCAGCCGTTAACGTTAGGCGATGTTCTCGTCGAAGCAGAACCCGAAGAACCTTCCAACCCTCAATAACTTGAACGAACGGCCAAAGCTGCTCGATGGCGCCATCATTTTAGGCGGCGTGCTGATGGCGGCATTCACTCTCCAAAGTTATCGATCCTTTCATTCGCCGGCAGGCATTCCGAAGTTCAATAAACTTTCAGCAAGAGAAGCCGAAAGTACGGCCGGATCGATCAGATCCTATTTAGAAAAACATCCTGAAGATTTTAATGCATGGGCGCGGCTGGCCGTTGCCTTTTACTATCAAGGACCAAGCCATTACAGCGAGGGCCTGAACGCTGTAGAAAAAGCGAGAAGCCTCGGCGCGACAAGCGAAACGCTTTTCTATTACGCAGGAAGGATGTACGAGTCGCTGGGGCTCCCGGAATACGCGTATCAAGAGCTCTCTAAATATTCCCGCCATTATCCTGACGATTTCGAAACCCGTGTACGCCTCGCCAATTTGCTTTCCAAGCAAGGGAAAACGGAAGACGCTTACAAGGAATACAAAGCGCTTACAGATCATTGGCCAAAGGATGCGACCCTCTGGTTTAATTTTGGTGTTGTGTGTAAGGAAAAAGGGGATTGGGATGGCGCCTTAGCCTGTTTCACTAAAGCGAAAGAGCTTTCCAAAGATCTCCCGGAGGGGGGTATTTTTCAGCAAGGCGAAGTCATGCGCCTAAAAGGGTCTATGGATGAAGCGATGGTCTTTTATCAGCAGGAGCTTGCCCGGAATCCACGTCATCTTCCCAGTCTGTTGGCTTTGGAGTCTTTACAAAGAAAGAAGTCGTTGTGGAAAGAGGCTGCCGAAACCCGCAAAAAGATCGCCGAAGTCAAAGCTGCTTCCTGACTCCCCCGAAAGAACTCATATCTACGCTATTTTCAGGCATTTTATCATCGATAAACGCACAAAAATGCGATTTTAGGGGGGTATTTTTTTAAATTGGCATGCTTCTACCTTCCCTAATTCCCGCCTCTTCATTGTGTTTTCTTATTTACACCCATAGATGGCCTCAGTTTCCCGTTTCTAGTCCAAGAAGCTAATAGCTAGTCCTTATGTCTTTTCCGGGGTGCTCATTCGCCTGAGAGGGAATTGACTACATAGATCGCATCTTCCTCGTGTTTTCCATTGCACAGTTTATGGGGTAACTCGTTAGGGCATATCCCGCAGTATTGGCGCAAAGTTTCGAACATTGAGCAGAAAGTTGGCAAAATTCTGACCAATTCTTACCTAAACGGACTGCTAACTTTAAATACATGAAGTACCTTCGAACCTCACGTCGAATAATCCTCAGATGCCTCACAAATCATCAGATTTAGCATGTCATTTAGAGCTTTTCGATATCGACGGAGAATACTTAAGATGCAATATAATATAGGTTATCAGAAGTAATATCTAGGGTGAATGGGGAACAAAAGGACTAAATTAGACCTGCCAATTCAGAGCAAAGGATGATTCTGTGGGGTAAGGAATGTTGATGGTGGCTTCGGCTGGCCAACGTTCTTGCTCCGCACCATCTTTAAGTAGCCGAATACTTATTTTGAAAGGTACTTTTTGTTCGTTTTTGAGCCTTTTCAGGGGTAAGGCGACCTCTAAAATCTTCTCATTTTTGCCAAATGGAAGGTCGCTTTTAGTGGTTTTCAACTCCCCGTATTCGCTGCTGATCAAGTCGATTTCTTCTGTCTCACCTGTGTCCAGACTGATCCTTAACTTATAGGTTTTACTGAGGTCCACTTTCTTATTAAAGTCGATTCTGAAGTAAATATTCACTAAATCAAAGCCGAAATAGATCGCTTTAATCATGTTTTCAGCTTTCTGCATGGTGCCGGTTCCGCTGGCTTCAGTCTGATAATGACCTGCGGCGTGCCATTCAAAATAACTCGTTACTTTGCCATCAACGGTTGGATGAATGAAGTCCATGGGTTCAACCACTGTAGCAGCGAGCCTTTTCTTCTTGATTGGAATGTGTAGATCATCAGGTACTTTCTCCCCTAAAAGCTCATAGACGTTCATCAAATGACGGCGAAAGAGATAATCAAACATTGCGTCGTTGGCAGAGGAGTGGTCATCGCCATACCACCAGCACCAGTCACTGCCTTCCGCAATATAGATTTCTTCCCAGGCTTGCGCCGCTTGCTGCGTAGAGCGTAACTCAGGATGAGCCTGAAGTATATCGACGAGAAAGCGCCTTGTGCGCGCGAGAAGGTCCCAGGCAGCATTGTCTTCGCTGTGTCCTATCCAGATGGAATAGTTCGCATTGATCCATGATCCCGACCAAAGCTTTTCCAACGTCTTGGCACTCTTTAAATTCTGCAGGTATTCCGAACCTTTGACCGTCTGCAGCAGGGGATCGTTGGAAAGCCGGCGATACAGCGCTCGGAGAAACGGAAGTCCGTCATCCTTATAGTATTCCCAGCAATTCTCCCCATCCAGAATCACGGAGACGATATGCTCTTTCCCGTCCGTGAAACTGCTTCTGATCCTGTGCAGCCGCTTCACAAAATCTTCAGCGGCAGCTTCTGGTTCCCAGGTGGCGTACACAAAACCAATGGCATCGGAAAGCTCGTGATCTCTGAAGAAGAAATGTAAGTTCTGGCCGTTGATCTCCATGCGATACGGCTCGTAAAGATGTTCCTTTCGGTAGGTGTTGGGCGGAAGAGAATGCACCAGGATCTCCTCATCGGTGGCCGTCCATAGAATCCCCGCTTCTCGAATAAGATGCGCCACTGCATCCGACACCGATCCTTCCGAGGGCCATAGCCCCCGTGGTGCGATCCCAAAGCGCTGCGTATAGTCTTCTACGGCTCTCTTCAGCTGGAATCTGGCATCTTCCGGATGTTGAAAGCGCTGGGGCAGCCGGCCGTGTGGAAGTGCCATGCGTGCAGATTCTGTATCGCAGAGAAGCGGCAGGATGGGGTGATAAAAAGGCGTCGTCGTGATCTCAATCTGCCCCTTTTCCTGCATGACCTTATGTTTCGTCACGACCCGTGAGCAGATTTCCCGCTGCTTTTCGATCAGTTGATGTTTGTCGTCTTCGGTGAAGTTCTTCCCCTTTTCAAAAAGGCCGCGAATAAAGGGATCTTTCTCTTTCCATAAGGGGTCGAACCAGGTCAGATTGAACCAGGCCTGCAAATCCCGCCAATCCTGCTCTTTAAAATACTTCTGGATCCGCGATAGGCTTTCCGCCGTGATATTGCGCCCGCGTTTCTCCAGCAGCTCACGGTAGCGCGGATAAGGATCGACCATGTGCTCCCAATGCGCCATAAAGAAGTTTTGAAGGATAAAGGACCGGTCGTCAGAGGTCAGCTCAGCAGGGCTCTTGAGGGTAAGTTCCATGAACTTGTCCTGTGCTTTTCGTTCGGCATAATCATCGAGCTGCGTGAGCAGGGAGGGCACGAGATTAAAATTTGCCTGGATCGCGGGAAACTCCTCCAGCAGCGTCACCATATCCAGATAATCTTTCGTGGCATGCAGCCTCACCCAGGGCATCTCGTAGCGATCTTTAAGACCGTCTTTGTAGAGCGGCTGATGCTGGTGCCAGAGAAAGAGGATGGAGAGAGGTGTGTCTGAGGCCATAGAGGTTAAGCGAGGACGGCTCTAGAAGCGTCCGACAGCTTCAAGGACGATGCGTGTTGCGTTATCTGTAAAGGCGCCGTAGGCAGCTCCGGGTGAAAAAATGGCGTAAGTCCCCCGGAACGACAAATAGTTGGTGTACGCGAAGCCCACGCCGATATCGATCTCGGTGCCCAAGCCGGATTCCGAAGACGCTGCTGAGAAGTTCGTGCTCTCTTGCGAAGTGAAGACAAAGTAGTCGATACCAATGGAGAGAAGACTCGTCGGATGCGTGGTGACACCCGCACCGATGACCCGGATGCCGGAATGCCCGATGGGGAGTCCTGAGACGGAATTGGTCGAGGCCCCTGGTCCGTAAGTGCTGGAAGGGATGGCATCATAAAGTGTAGATCCATAAAATTCGCCGAAGCCGGAGCGCTCCAGTCCATCGTATTTGTGGCCGAAGCTCGGGCGGAACGAATTGTCGGAACTGCCGCCGGAGTCTCCGCTGGCCACTCCAAAGAGTCCGTGGATTTCAATCGGGCCGTATTTGCTGAAGCGTGTAAAAAGTCCGCCGGACACGAGGAACGCATAGCCGCCCAGATCCACATCGCCCAGGGTCGTCGTCGAGCGATCAACGCTGCCGCTCTGCAAGGCAAACTCCCCTTTATAGAAGCCGCCCTCTCTCAAACGTCCTTCGATGCGCGCATCGTAGAAGGTCCTTTCAATTTTAGACGCGCGAAGGTCCGTGCCGGGAGCAAATGTCAGCGAATTTTCGCTCGGCCGGATATAGATCGTGGAGCCGCTTTTGTCGCGTTCGGTAACGATAGAGGCTTGATAACGGATATTGCGCGTAGGCTTGGTGAGCTCAAATCCGTAGAGGTCGGTATCGTGAGAGCCCATCACACTGTCGGAAGTTTTAAAGGTGAACAGCTGCGCCTGGAGACCGTACCACGGCAGACGGCCTTCCAGTCGAATGCCGGTGAAGCCTAGGTCGTCGTCCGACAGCAAAAATCCGTCGCCCAGCAGGATGGATTGTCGTCCGAAGGTGATGTCGACGGGAAGATCATAAAGCTGTGTCGCTTTGACATATCCCAATTGAACCCACGGCGTAAAATCCGTGTGCGGATAACGAGAGCCCGAGGGATTCGCAATCGGGGAAACGATCGCACTGCTTGAGCCCGCAATGCCAATGGCCTGAAATTGCGTCATAAATTCGATATTGGGCGAGAATTTGCCTCCTATGTGGGCAAGCAGCCTTTGCGAGTAATAAGAGTACTCCTGGCCCGTTGTAGCGCCAAAATCAGTTTTGTCCATGGAGATGCCGCGAAGTCTGTAGTTTGTTCCAATATCGAGAGACGCGGCGTGTGCGGAGGTTGCGACGAAGAATAAGAGGTAAAAAACTTTTTTCATCTGCGCGCCATTATAAAACAAACCCCCGGCCCCCTGCCACCAAACTCCGGTGGACGGGGCCGGGGGGCATTGGATCTACCGATTTAGAACTTTATCTTGACGTCTGCGCCCAGTCGATCGACAGAGTTCGTCGGTGTTCCGGGGGCATTGTCGTTCGCATCGCCCACCAGGAATCTGGCGAACGAAACTTCGAACGACACGTTGTCGGAATGTTTGTGAGACACAATGAAGTCGAATTCCGAGCCCGCGCTGGTTAAGCCGGAGTTCGTCTGATTGGCGTCGTCGTACATGAACCGATAGTAGGCCACGTCGAAGCCGAGCTTCGAGACGGTGGTGCCAAGGCCGAGGTCCCAAACTTTGAGGTTTGTGAGACCTGCGCCGTTACGGTTGTTGCGCATGGACGGGGCCGTCGCGGACGTGGTGTGTTGACCCCAGATTTTGCCGAAGCGCTTGCCTGCTGCGATGGATTGGAAGTTGCCGGTGCCTCTGCCGTACTCCGCCATCACGCGCAAGGGCATACCAAGGTTCGGGTTCCCTTTCACGCCGAGGATGTAGGCCGTGCCGTCATTCTCATCGCTGGCGGGAGGAGTCGTAGAGCCAGTGTTGTGGCCGAAGTTCTGCACGAGTTGCGCGGCGTAACTGAGGCCGAGTGGGAGAGCGCCGTTCAACTTTACTTCGGCACTGTTGAGCGTATCGTTGTCCGTACCATTCAATCCGCCGGCGGCCTTTTTCGTCTGTTGTGTGTAATAGCCAACGCCAAGAACACCTTTCGGAATGATTTTGTCCGTGTTCGCTTCGACACCCCAGACATTCGTGTCGGAGTTTGATCCGATCACGCCGGTATCAGCAATCTTTCCGTAGATAGCTTGGACTTTTGCGAAGCCGATTACAGCATCAGCGCGGAAATTATCCATCGCCGTCACTGAGAGAATGTCATCGGGCTGCGGTCCAAAGTAAATGAGGAGATCATCCGATGAACCATAAAACTGACGACCCATCGTCAAGTCTACGCGGTCGAATACCTTGTCCACTTTGACATAGGCATTGTCCGCACGAACGTTACTCTGGACGGTGTTCAAGTCTTCAGAGGTGTTGGCGCCGCCGCTGTTGTAGACTCGGTTATTCTTGCGCAGCAGGATGCGTGCATGCACATCGTCCAGCAGGTCGAAGCTGCCGCCGAGAAACACGCGTGTGCGCGTGCGGCTGTGGTAATCATCTGCGAGACCATTGAAGTCCGTTTCGTTGTCGATGCCGTACGATTTCACTTCGATGGAGCCATCCGTTTTGAAGTTTTTGAGCAGATCCGCGTGAGCTGGAAGAGAAATGGAATAGACCAGCGCCAGCGCGAAGCTTAGGCTAGCAAGTTTCTTTAAGAACATTAAGTTCCCCCTTTATCATCTTTGATGTGAAACGTCGCCGCTACCGTAGCGGCGGGTGAATAGTAGACAACTTTTATTTAGCTGTCAAATCTATTGCTGTCAAGTTCTTATTTATTTTTAGGTAGGGTTTGTGTTTTGGCCTTGGCGAGACTGGCCCAGGGGCTTTGCGGGAAGAGCAGAGTAATGCGTTCGTAAATCGCTGAGGCGGCGGCCGTATCGCCTTTGATTTCGGCGAGTCTCGCCTGCATCACGTAGGCAGAAGCGGCAAGAAAGTGGTCCGGATATTTTTCCAGGAACGTTTGAGCGAGCAGCTGAGCCTGCGGATAGTGGCCTGCCATCTCCTCGCTTTCAGCTTGTGCGGATAAAGCGAGGGGTCGAACCAGAGCGGGTTTTCCCGATTGAGCGAGCTCACCATAAATCTGAGAAGCACCGGTGTAGTCGGTGGTGCGATAGGCGAGGTCCGCTTTTAGAAATTTCGCGTAGGTGTCCGCGTTGCTTCCTTTAAAGCGCGCTTCCCATGCGTCCAGGCTCTTGCGGGCCTCAGCGATATTGTTTTGGGTGAGCTGGCTCTGCGTATTGCCCAACTGTGTCCATGCTTCATCCTTCTCCTTGCGGTTGCGCTGGAGGAGGAGGACGACAAAGAGGACCGCCAGCACGGATGTTCCGGTGATGGCCCAGAACCTTTCCTGATTGGCGCGAATCCAAACGACGATCTGTTCGATTCTCTTTTCCATCGACGCATTGTACAACACACGAAACTTATGTGTTCAGGTGGGGCCGACCAGAGAGGTTCTATAAAAGGAAGGAGAAAGCGCGGTCTGCCGCAATTCGCAGATGCAGCGTGTGCCTCTGGCGCATCCCTCGCAGCAATACATGACTCCACGGCTTGTTTCTCCCCGCCCGCTGTTCGTGCGCCATTCATTTCTTGACCGTTCGCTATCGCTCACGCTGCCAATCAGGAAGAAGAACTGTTTTTCGTATCAGGAAAACTACTACGAAAGCGGTGCGTCAATCCACGAAAGACGCTCCTGGGTTGATTTATTCCATCGGAGAACAGGGGAAAATGGCTTTTTTGGCATTTCGTGGAAAAACTACCCGTAAACTCACTACGCATGGTGAGCAGCAAGCGTGCAGCATATCTGTTGTTGTCGTTACTTCTATTCGGAGCCAAAGTCCAGGCAGACCCAGGGACAGAGGGCGCGAGCTTTCTGGACATCCCTGTGGGCGCTGGACCGGCCGCTGTGGGATCCGCCTACAGTGCGCTGGCCTCCGATGCCTACGCGCCTGTCTGGAATCCTGGCGGACTGGGGCTGATCCACCAGAATCAATTTGCAGCGCAGCATTTGTCTTATGTGGAAACCATTCACTATGAGTTTGCAAGCTTTGTTCATCCTATGGGCAAAGACCGTGCCTGGGGCGCCTCCATTCAATATCTCGGCACCGGAGATGTTTCCGGAACCGATGAAACCGGTAAGGCGGCGCCCGATTTTTCCTCTTATTATGCGGCCTACTCTGTGGCCTACGGCCAAGCGCTGGGACAGAAACTCTCTTTAGGTGTTACGGGAAAAATGATCACCGCGAAGATCAGCGATGTCAGCGCCAGCGCTTACGCCTTTGACTTCGGCAGTATGTATCAGGCGACTCCTAGATTCAGGCTGGCCGGTGTATTAAGGAATCTCGGCACCAAGCTCACCTTCTTAGATCAAGGCGATTCTCTTCCGCTGGCGTTTCATCTCGGAGCGGCCTATGAGATGACCCCTCGGTTGACCGTGACGGCGGAAGGCGTTTACCCGAAGACGGGAACGGCGAGCTTTCATACCGGTATGGAATGGTCGCCCATGGAGAACCTCGCGCTGAGGATGGGATACAAGACAGATACGGTCAAAAGTTTAGAGTCGATGGCAGGTTTTACAACGGGCGTGGGGATCAAAGTCTCCGGCTATGAGCTTTCCTATGCCTGGGTGCCGCTGGGCGATCTAGGCAGTACACACTATCTTTCCTTTATAGGCAGGTTCGGCGGAAAGGCGAAGTCGAACCGAAACCTGGCTCTTCTCTACAAACCGGTGGAGAAGCCGAAACCTACGCTTAAGCCGGATGATGTGGAAGTTGAAACGCTGGAAGAGCTTCTGTCAACCTGGCGCTAAGCTTCAGGCGGTAAGGGTTCCTGCCCAAAACGCCATCCCAATCGGAAAGAAGGTGAAGGAAGATTGATCGCGCTCTGGCCACCGGCCGCTTCCTTCACGGTCATGACGCGCCAGGCCGACTCCACGCCCATCACCCATCGATCG